>NZ_JAYRCW010000105.1:0-8012 GCF_041909755.1 Sandaracinobacter sp. | reverse complement strand
ATAGGCAAGGCTGGCGTCAGCCAGCTGGAAGCCCACAAGCACTTCAAAGCTCGCGGCCCGCACCGCCGCGCGAACCTGCGGATCGGACAGCGGATCGACCAGCGCGTCCGGCTCATCCGGCCGCCGCTCCCGCGTGATCCGCTCCTGCACTTCGGGCGGCAGCGTCACGGCAGACCGATGCACCTGCGCCTGCGCGCCGCCCCGCGTTTCCGCCCGCAGCTGGCCTTCCGGAAACTCCAGCATCACCCCGGTCGCCTGCTTCGAAACCAGCACATTGCCGCCCTGCGCAAGCCCCACGAAGATCGGCAGGTAAAGCTGTCGCGCCGGCCCCGGCTTGCGCCGCTGCGCCGTCACCTTGAAGCTCACCTCGGTGGACAGATACTCGGCCGTCTCCGTGCAGGTCCCCACCACGTCCGTCAGCTGCGCGGTCACGTCGATGGCGTCGGCGTCGCGGCTTTGCGGCGGATCGAACTTCGTCACGCTGCCCACAAAGGACGGCACGGCGACAGCCGGGCAGGACGAGCGCGTCACCAGAAGGGGGTTGCGGTTGCAGCCGGTCAGCGCGAGCGCCGAAACCAGGAGCCCGACAGCCAGATAGGACTTCGACAAGTTGCGGCTCTCCTCTTGGCCCGCCCCCGGGTTCATCACAGTCGGGGCAGGCCCGCAGCGAACCCCGTCCTTAGGCGGGCGGCGCAGCGCTGGGAAGGGGCTTCATGAGGGGGGCAAACTCCGTTAAGGGCAGGCCCATGGTTTCTTCCCCCGCGTCCGCGCCCCCCGCTTCCGCACTCCGTGTCCTCGTCGCCGCCCCGCGCGGGTTCTGCGCCGGCGTCGAACGCGCCATCCAGATCGTGGAGCTCGCGCTCGAAAAGCATGGCGCGCCCGTCTATGTCCGGCACGAGATCGTCCACAACCGCTTCGTGGTCGACAGCCTGAAGGCCAAGGGCGCGGTGTTCGTGAAGGAACTGGACGAGGTTCCCGATGGCGCGCAGGTGATCTTCTCGGCCCATGGCGTCCCCAAATCCATCCCGGCCACCGCGCAGGAACGCGGGCTCGACTGGCTCGACGCTACCTGCCCGCTTGTCTCCAAGGTGCATCGCCAGGCCGAACGGCTGGTGGAACAGGGCCGCCACATCCTGCTCGTGGGCCATGCCGGCCATCCCGAAGTCATCGGCACCTTCGGCCAGGTGCCCGATGGTTCGATGACGCTCATCGAAACCGTGGAAGACGCCGAATCCGTGTCGCCGCCCACCCCGGAACTGGGCTTCCTCACCCAGACGACCCTGTCCGTGGACGACACCGCCGACATCGTCGCCACGCTCCAGCGCCGCTTCCCCTCGCTCATCGGCCCCAAGGGCGAGGATATCTGCTACGCCACCTCCAACAGGCAGACGGCGGTGAAGGCGATCGCCGCCCAGTGCCAGCTGGTGCTGGTGATCGGCGCCGAGAACAGCAGCAATTCCCAGCGCCTGCGCGAAGTCGCCGCCCGCGAAGGCGCGCAGGCCCGCCTCATCCAGCGCGCCGCCGGCATCGACTGGGCCTGGTTCGAAGGTGTCGAAACCGTGGGCCTCACCGCCGGCGCCTCGGCCCCCGAAGTGCTGGTCCAGGAAGTGCTGGACGCGCTGAAATCCCGCTTCAGCGTCTCGATCGAGGAAGTCACGACCGCCACCGAACAGGTGGTCTTCAAGCTGCCCCGCGCCCTCGTCGCCGCCTGACCCACCGCCATGGCCGTCTATACCGAAGTCCCGGCGGAGGCGCTGGAAGCCTTTCTGTCGCGCTATGAAACCGGCGCGCTGGTGTCGGCCAAGGGCATCGCGGAGGGCGTTTCGAACAGCAACTTCCTGATCGAAACGGAAACCGCCCGCTACATCCTCACCCTCTATGAACGGCGCATCGATCTCGATGATCTGCCCTGGTTCATCGCGCTGATGGAACATCTGGCAGACGCCGGTCAGCCGGTCCCCCACCCCATCCGCGACAGGTCGGGCGCGGCGATCCAGCAGCTGGTCGGAAAAACCGCCTGCCTCATCCAGTATCTGCCCGGCGTCTCGGTCTCGGTGCCCACCGCCGCACAGGCGCGGGCCGCGGGCGCCGCGCTTGCCAATCTGCACCTCGCAGGCGCCTCCTACACGGCGGAACGCCCCAACGCCCTCGGCCTCGCCCACTGGCAGGCCAGCGCCGCTGAACTGGGCGCCGGGCTCGACAGCATCGAACCCGGTCTTGCCGCCACCGTCGCCCGCCACCTCGATGCGCTGGCCGCCCGCTGGCCCGCCGATCTCCCGCGCGGCACCATCCACGCCGATCTCTTTCCGGATAATGTGCTGATGCTGGGCGAAACCGTCACCGGCCTCATCGACTTCTACTTCGCCTGCACCGATCTCTACGCCTATGATCTCGCCGTCCTCCACGCCGCCTGGGCCTTCCCCCGCGATGGCCGCGCGCCGCTGATGGCCCATGCCCGCGCCCTCTTCGAAGGCTATGAATCGGTGCGTCCGTTAAGCGATGCCGAACGCGCCGCCTTCCCGCTGCTGGGCCAGGGGGCCGCGCTGCGCTTCCTGCTCACCCGCGCGCAGGATTGGCTCGCCCCTCCGTCCGACGCGCTTGTCCAGCGCAAGGATCCCCTCCCCTTCGCCCGCAGGCTCGCCCACTATGCCAGCCTCGCCTGAAGTCCGCATCACCACCGATGGCGCCTGCAAGGGCAACCCCGGCCCCGGCGGCTGGGCCGCGATCCTGCAATGGAACGGCACCGAAAAAGTGCTCAGCGGCGCCGAACGGCTCACCACCAACAACCGCATGGAAATGACGGCGGCGCTGAAGGCGCTCGAGGCAATGAAGCGCCCCGCCAGCATCACCCTCGTCACCGACAGCAAATATCTGCTGGAAGGGATGACCCAGTGGATCCACGGCTGGAAACGCAACGGCTGGCGCAACGCCGCAAAGCACGCGGTCAAGAACGATGATCTGTGGAAGGCGCTGGATGCAGCCGCCCGCCCGCACAGCATCCGCTGGGAATGGGTGAGGGGCCATTCCGGCCACCCCATGAACGAACGCGCCGATGCGCTCGCGAACGAGGCCATTGCCTCCATGCTCGAAACCTTGAAGGATCAATGAATGGCGTCCGGCCTCCTCCTCCTCCTCGATGATGTCGCCGCAATCGCGAAGGTCGCGGCCGCCACGCTGGATGATGTCGCCGCGGCCACGGCCAAGGCGGGCGCCAAATCGGCCGGCGTCGTGATCGACGACGCCGCCGTCACCCCCACCTATGTCACCGGCTTTTCCCCGGAAAGCGAACTGCCCATCATCTGGAAGATCGCCAAGGGGTCGCTGCGGAACAAGCTCCTCTTCCTCACCCCCATCTTCATCGCGCTCGCGGCCTTCCTGCCGCAGGCGCTCACCCCGCTGCTGATGATCGGCGGCGCCTTCCTCTGCTTCGAGGCGGCCGAAAAGGTGATGGAAAAGCTGGGCCTGCACCAGCATCCCGAAGGCCATGATCCCGATACCCCGGTGATGCTGGAGCCTGCGGAACAGGAATCGAAGATGGTGTCGGGCGCCATCCGCACCGATCTCATCCTGTCGGCCGAAATCCTCGCCATCGCGCTTGGCGAACTCAGCAACCTGCCGCTCGCCACCACGGCCGCAGCCCTTGTCGGGGTCAGCTTCGCCGTCACCATCCTCGTCTATGGCGGCGTCGCCCTCATCGTGAAGATGGACGATGTCGGCGTCCGCCTCGCCTCCCACCGGAACGGGGCGTCGCAGGCCGTCGGCCGCGGGCTCGTCGCGGGCATGCCCAAGCTGCTTGCCGCGCTTTCCATCATCGGCACGGCCGCCATGGCCTGGGTCGGCGGCGGCATCGTCCTGCACGGCATGGAAGTCATCGGCGTCTGGCCTGCCCTGCCCCACGCGCTCCACGGCTGGGCGCACGCCGTCGCCACCCTGTCGCCGGTGCTTCAGGGCGCCATCGAATGGACGGCGCATGCCGCCTTCGCCGGCATCTTCGGCCTGATCCTGGGCGCGATCATCGCCCAGGCCGTCACGCTCGTCGTAAAGCTGAAGCCGGCGAAATCCGCACACTGACGGGAAATGCGGGTTGAATCCGCCGGCCCGCGCCCCGACAGTCCCGGAATACAGACATTGGGGAGAGTGAAATGGCCACCACGCGCGAAATCCACCTGAAGAGCCGCCCGGTCGGCGTTCCCGACGCCGCACATTTCGAACTGGCGACAGTCGATCTGCCCGCCCCCGGTCCCGGCGAAGTGCAGGTGAAGAACCTCTTCATGTCGGTCGATCCCTACATGCGCGGCCGGATGTATGATCGCCCCTCCTATGTCCCGCCCTTCCAGGTCGGCAAGGTGCTGGAAGGCGGCGCGGTCGGCGAAGTCGTCGCGTCCAACGATTCCGGCTTCAAGCCCGGCGACATCGTCTCCTCCATGCTGGGCTGGCGCGAAGGCTTCAACGCCCCGGCCTCCGCCCTCACGAAGCTGCCCGCCATCGAAGGCGTCTCGCCCTCGGCCTATCTCGGCATCCTCGGCATGCCCGGCCTCACCGCCTGGTCGGGCCTCACCCAGATCGGTGAACCCAGGGAAGGCGAAACCGTGTTCGTCTCGGGCGGGGCCGGCGCCGTCGGCTCGGCGGTCGCGCAAATCGCCAAGCTCAAGGGCTGCAAGGTGATCGCAACCGCAGGTACGGACGCCAAATGTGCCTGGCTTCGGTCCGTCGGTGTCGATCATGCCATCAACTACAAGACATGCGGCAGCCTTCTCGCCGCCGTCCGCGACGCGGCGCCCAAGGGGATCGACGTCTATTTCGACAATGTCGGCGGCGAGCATCTCGAAGTCGCCATCGAGCTGGCCCGCCCCTTTGCCCGCCTCGTCGAATGCGGGATGATCGCCAACTACAACGCGACAGAACCCACGCCGGGGCCGTCGAACATCATCATGATCGTCGGCAAGTCCATCAAGATGCAGGGCTTCATCGTCACCCAGTTCGCCAGCCTGCAACCACAGTTCCTTGCCGAGATGAGCGGCTGGATCCAGCAGGGCCGCATCCGCTGGGAAGAAACCGTCTTCGATGGGATCGGCAAGGCGCCGGATGCGTTCGTCGGCCTCTTTTCCGGCTCCAACACCGGCAAGATGCTCGTGAAGCTGGCGTGAAGGCCTGGCCGCTGCTGCTGGCGGCGGCCCTCGCCGCCTGCGGCAGGCCCGGCCCTGCCCCTGCCCCGCCGCCGGGCCGCGACCCGGCGCTGAAGGCCTATGCCGATCTCGGCCGCGACCCTGCGCTGTGCCGTGCCGCGCTGGAACGCATGGGCATCCGCCCCACGATCGTGCAGGGCCGCGCCGGGCCGGGCGGCTGCGGCTATGGCTGGGCCGTCAGCCGCCAGCCCGCACCCCCCGGAAACCCGCGCTGGCTGCCGGATCAGCCGGTCACCAGCTGCGCCGTGGCTGCCGCTCTCACCCGCTGGGAACAGGATGTGCTGCAACCGGCCGCCCGCCGCCATCTGGGGGAAGCTGTCGTCGCCATCCGCCATTTCGGCGGCTATGGCTGCCGCCCCATCAGCAACCGCCCCGGCGCGCAACTGTCGGAACATGCCCGCGCCAACGCCGTCGACATCGGTAGTTTCCGTCTCGCCTCCGGCCGGGACATCACTGTCCTGAAGCACTGGAGCGGCAATGCCGCCGAACGCGCCTTCCTGCGCGAGATCCGCAACGGCGCCTGCCGCCACTTCGGCACCACCCTGTCACCCGATTATGATGCGCCGCACGCCGATCATCTGCATGTCGATCAGGCCGCCCGGTCGCAGCCCTTCTGCCGCTAACGGTTCACGCTGCCCGCATCCCCCCAGGGCGCTGGCGGCGGCGTCACCGGCTTCGTCAGGTCGAACTCCACCCGGAACAGCCGCCCCGGCCGCGCCAGCTGGTAAACCCACAGCCGCCCCGGCACATGCTCCACCGACCAGACATTGGCCATCGATTTCGGAATACCCTGCGCCGCGAACATCTGCTTCGAATGCGCATCCACCGGGAAATCCACCCGCCATCCGCCGCCGGGCATGGGGGTCGCGGCCCCGGCGCTGTCCCCGCCATAAAGCGTGCGCGCGTCGAGCGACCCGTCCGCGTGCCGATGCCGGTGCTTCAGCCGGAACCGCCCGTCGATTGCCGTCAGGAACCAGGTCCGCGACCGGTCATCCCCCACGTGAAAGGGGATCTGCACTTCGTCGGCATCGCACACGCGCACATGCATGATCAGCGACTTGCCGGCCATGTCGGCATCCGCCGGATCGTCGGAAACCACCCGCCCGGCATAGGCAGCGCCGCAGGGCGGGCGGATGGGGTCCAGCGGATCGGCGGTCACAGCGGCCGCCAGCAGAAACATCGTCAGCATGGGCCAACTCTTGCACAGCCAGGCCGCGGACTCCACCGCTCGCGCGTTGCCCCATGGCATCGAACCCGCTATGCCCGGCTTTCAGTTTCAAGGAACAGCGATATGTCCCGCCGCCGCCAGATCTACGAGGGCAAGGCCAAGATCCTCTATGAGGGGCCAGAGCCCGGCACGCTCATCCAGTATTTCAAGGATGACGCCACCGCCTTCAACGCCCAGAAGAAGGGCACCATCTCCGGCAAGGGCGTCCTCAACAACCGCATTTCCGAGCATCTGTTCACCCTGCTCGGCAATATCGGCATCCCCACACACTTCATTCGTCGCCTCAACATGCGCGAACAACTTGTTCGCCAGGTTGAAATTATCCCGATCGAAGTGGTGGTTCGCAATGTCGCCGCAGGCTCGCTCTCCAAGCGCCTCGGGATCGAGGAAGGCACGCAGCTGCCCCGCACCATCCTGGAATATTATTTCAAGGACGATGCGCTCGGCGATCCGATGATCACCGAAGAACATGTCGCCTGCTTCGGCTGGGCCGGGCAGGACGAGCTGGCCGACATCGTCGACATGGCGATCCGCACCAATGATTTCCTCACCGGCCTGTTCGCCGGAATCGGCATCCGCCTGGTGGACTTCAAGCTGGAATTCGGCCGCCTGTGGGAAGATGATTACAGCCGCGTGATCCTTGCAGACGAAATCAGCCCCGATGGCTGCCGCCTGTGGGACATGAAAACCAACGAGAAGATGGACAAGGACCGTTTCCGCCGCGACCTCGGCGGAGAGGTGGAGGCCTATCAGGAAGTGGCGCGCCGCCTCGGCCTGCTGCCCGAAGGGGCTGATGGCGCCGTCCTTGATCTCGATGAAGCCCGGAAGGCCCGCAACACCCAATGAGGCGGCTGCTCATGGCCGGCGCGGCCCTCCTCGCCGCGCCCCTTCTCGCGCAGTCCGGCGGCCTCACGGATCTCCCGCGCCTGATGGGCCCGCGCGCGATCGCCTCGCTGCCCGCCGCCGCGCCTTCGGAAACCATCCGCTACGGTGAAGCGCCCAGCCAGCAGGTCGAGCTGTTCCTGCCCAAACCTTCGGCGGAAACGCCCGATGCGCTGCGCCCTGTCGTCGTCATGATCCATGGCGGCTGCTGGCGGCAGGCGGTTGCCGGGCCGGAACTTCTCCGCCCCGCCGCAGGCGCCTTCCTCGACAAGGGCTATGCCGTCTGGTCCATCGGCTATCGCCGCATCGACGAGGATGGCGGCGGCTATCCGGGCACCTATCAGGATGTGGCGAAGGCCATCGATCTCATCCGCGACCATGCCGAAGCCGGCAAGCTCGATCTCAACCGCGTCGTGTTCTTCGGCCATTCGGCGGGCGCGCACCTCGCGCTCTGGGCGGCCGGGCGTGGCAGGGTCGCCGCCGCCAGCCCGCTCCACGGCGAAAGCCCGCTGAAGCCGCGCGGGGTCGTCTCGGTCGGCGGCATCGGCTCGCTCGCCAACTGGTCGGCCGAAATCAACACGCTCTGCGGCGCAGATACGGTCGAAAAGCTCGCCCCCAAGTCCGCCGAAGACGGCAGCGAACGGCCAGACGACGTCCGCTTCGCAGACACCAGCCCCGAACGGCTGCTGCCGCTCGGCGCCCCCGTCGTGATGCTG
>NZ_JAYRCW010000104.1:0-8152 GCF_041909755.1 Sandaracinobacter sp. | reverse complement strand
GAGGCGCCGGAGGGGCGATCCCTGCCGGCGATGCTGGCGGCCCCTTTGCGGGCGCTGCTGCTGAAGCTGGACCGGATGGAATCGGCCAAGGCGGGCGCGCGCAAGGCGTTGCGCGCTCTGGCGGGTTTCGCGAAGCTGAAGGTGGCCTATCACGACATCGAGGTGACCATCGACGCCGAGCCCGAGAAGGGCGTGGCGGATTCCGGCGACCTGGAAGTGGACCTGACCGAGCTGCTGCTGGCGGTGGGCGAGGCCGCGAAGGAGCGGGGGACGGCCGCGATCCTGGCGATCGACGAGATCCAGTATGTGAAGGAGGCGGAGATGGCGGCGCTGATTTCGGCGCTGCATGCCGTGGCGCAGGCGCAGCTGCCGGTGGGGCTGGTGGCGGCCGGGCTGCCGCAGCTGCTGGGGCAGATGGGGCGGGCGAAAAGCTATGCCGAGCGGCTGTTCGAATATGTGGAGGTGGCGGCCCTTGCGCCCGGCGCGGCGCGCAATGCCATCGTGATCCCGATCGAGCGGGAGGAGGAGTCGATCGAGCCGGCTGCCGTGGATGCCATCGTGGCCGCGACGCAGGGCTATCCCTATTTCCTGCAGGAATGGGGCAAGCATGCCTGGGATCTCGCCTTTGCCTCCCCCATCAGCGTGCTGGACGTGGAGAATGCCGGGGTGACCGCGCTGGCAGAGCTGGACGCCAGCTTTTTCCGGGTGCGGTTCGACCGGCTGACGCCTTCGGAAAAGCGCTACATGCGCGCCATGGCGGAGCTGGGGCCGGGGCCGCACCGGTCGGGCGACATTGCCGAGATGCTGGGCAAGCTGGTGACGCAGCTGGCGCCGATCCGCAACAGCCTGATCCGCAAGGGCATGCTTTATTCCCCGGCCCATGGCGACACGGCCTTCACGGTGCCGATGTTCGACCAGTTCATGAAGCGGATCATGCCCGACCGGGGCTGAGCGGGCGTTTCGGAGGCACGCCCAGCACTGCGCCCAGCGGCGGCCAGGCCATCGCGGCCATGGCCGCGCCCACACAGGCCGCAATCGTGGCCAGCAAGACCAGCCCGGCTTCGAGAGGAAGCGGCAGTGCCTGTCTCGCCAGCAGATGGGCGGCGACGACGATCGCCGTCTGGTGGACGATATAGAAGGGGAAGATCGCTCGGGTCAGCCAGCGGCGGGCCGGGCCGTCGGCGCCGGACAGATGCAGGCGGGCAAATCCAAGACAGGCAAGGATCGCGCCCCAGGCCTGAAGCTCGCGCAGGCCACGACCAAGAAGCAGATCCATGGGCGGCGACCTGTCCGACAGGTCCATCAGGAACAGCCGGGACCAGCCGAGCGCAAAGGCGACGAGCGCGATCCAGCGCAGCCGGACCGTTGCTTCCGCGATCCTGTCGGACCGGGCGATGACGAAGCCAAGGAGGAACAGCGGCAGGTAGATACTGTGATTGTACCAGTCGTCCACCAGGGCATGGGTGGAATCGAACCGGGGAAACAGCAGTGCGCGCATCGTCCACAGCCAGAGCCATGGGCCGATCACGAACAGCGGAACGACGAGACGGTCGGGCAGGTGCGGCAGGCGCGGCAGCGCCGGGCGCGCGGCCAGCAGTGCGGCCAGCAGCAGGCCATAGACCAGCAGATAGGCGACGAACCAAAGATGGTTCCATGTTGGCAGCGCCAGGCAATCCCCGCTGCGGCAGAAGCCGCCATAGCCCTGCACATAGAGCCCCATGAAGGCCGGGTAGCCGCCGGTCCAGCCGAGCTTTTCAACCACTTCCAGATAGGCCTGCGGCGGCACCACCACGAACATGCCGAACAGAAGCGGCCAGAGCAGCCGGTGAACCCTGTTCCGTGCAAGGGCAGCGGGCGCCAGCCGGTCCGAAAGGAAGCGCGTGGCGGCGCCCGAGACCAGGAAAAGCAGCCCCAGCCGCCAGGGGCTGGACAGCATCATCAGCGGCTCGATCACGTCGGACGCGCGGGGGCTTTTCACATGCCAGTCCCACGTCACGTAGAACATCCCGGTGTGATAAAGGATGAGGAGCGCAAAGGCGCAGATGCGGAGCCAGTCCAGATCCAGTCGGCGGACCTGACCGGAACAGGCGTCAGCGGGTCTGGCCGGATCGCGGCCGGGTTCAGGAATGTCTGTCATGCCGGCTTGAATTGCACGGGCAAGGCGCCCAACCTAGCGCCCGGCCATGGACGGACAGGCGCCTGTGACGAACGGTGAGACGACAGGGACAAGCGGCGGAAGGCCCGGGACGAACGGTGCGTTCCCCTGGGCCGCCTGGGGTCTGCTGGCGGCGCTGACGGCGGCGAGCCTTGCAGTGAACGTCAGTTCGATCCTGATGGAAGTGCCGCCGGATGCCCGCAATTTCGAGGCCTGGGAGCCGTTGCTGTGGGAAGGTTCGAGCGGCGTGGTGCTGCTGGCGTTGGCGCCGCTGGTGTGGCGTGCCTTGCGGCATGTTCCGATCCGCCCCCCCTGGGGGCGGGCGCTGCTGACCCACCTGGCGCTCACCATACCCTTTTCCGTGGTGCATGTGCTGGCGATGCTTGCGATCCGGCTGGTGGTCTATGAACTGGCGGGTGGCCAGTATGGCTATCTCGACGAGGGGCTGGCGCGCATCTTTTTCTATGAGTGGCGCAAGGATGTGCTGAGCTACGCGCTCCAGCTCGGCCTGTTCTGGGGCTTCGCGCGGCTGCGCTCGACCCGGCCTGCGGCAGCTGCCGGGGAGCCGATGCTGAGCCTGCGGACCGGCGGCGGAACAGTGCATCTGCGGCCGTCTTCGATCCGCATCGTGGAAGCGGCAGGCAATTATGTGGAAATCGAGGCCGATGGACGACGGCACCTCGTCCGGGCGACGCTGGGCGGGATGGAGGCCCAGCTTGGCCCGCAGTTCATCCGGATCCATCGATCGAAGCTGCTGAACCGGGCGCTGATCCTGCGGGAGCGGCCGCAACCTTCGGGCGACGTGCTGCTGGACCTGCGCGACGGCGGCGCAATCCTGGCAAGCCGTCGCTTCCGCGACCGGCTGCCGTCCGCAGGACTCCGGACTGTCACAAATCTGTCGTAGGCGCTGATGCCATGCTGGATGCTCGCAAAGGGTTTCGCGCCGATGATCCGCTTCGCGCGCTGGGAATTCGCGACGCGCCGGCCGTGCTGGACGACAGCCGGCGGGAGGAGATCGCCGCGCGTCTGCTGGCCGGGGAGGCGCCCGACGCCATCCTCGCCGCCCTGCTGAAGGCGGGCTTGCCGCTGGCGGCGGTGCGGGCGGAGATCGAGGCGGCGCGCAACCATCCCTATCTGAAGGCGGCTGCGCCGTTGCAGGCGCGGCTGGCGAAGCGGGACTGGCTGCTGGAATCGCGCGCAAAGCTGGAGCGGATGGGGGCTGCCCGCATTCCGCTTCGCGACCGGCTGTCGCCGGAGGAATTCCTTGCCGACCATTATACGACGCTGACCCCCGTGGTGCTGACCGGGCTGACCGACCATTGGCCGGGGCGGCGCTGGACGCTGGACTATCTGGCGGACGTTGTGGGCGATCCCGAGATCGAGGTGCAGACGGACCGGGAGGCGGACCCGGATTTCGAGCTGAACTCCATCGCGCACAAGCGGCGGATGCGCTGGCGCGAGGTGCTGGCGAAGCTTGCCGATGATCCGGATACCAACGACTTCTATGTGACGGCGAACAATTCGGGGCTGAACCGCCGGGCGCTGGACCGGTTGTGGCGCGATGTGGGCGACCTGCCCGGATATCTGGGGCCGAGCCACCTGGGCGACGGCTTCTTCTGGATGGGGCCGAAGGGCACGGTGACGCCCTGGCACCACGACCTGACGCAGAATTTGCTGGTGAACATGGCGGGGCGCAAGCGGGTGGCGATGGTGTCGCCGGCTGAAACGCACCGGATGCGCAACCACCGCCACTGCTTCAGCCGGTTCGGGGCGGATGCCGCGCTGTCGGAGGTGGCGGAGGCGGAGCGGCCGCGGATCCTGACGGTGGAGATCGGGCCGGGCGACATCCTGTTCATCCCCGTCGGCTGGTGGCACCATGTGACGGGCCTGAGCCTGACCATCGGGATGAGCTTCACCAACTTCGTGTGGGACAATGGCTTCACCGGCTTCTATGCGGGCGAAGGGCCGCTCTGACCGCGATCCGACGGCAGTGGACGGGGCTTATTGTATACAATAGAAGCGGACTGCGGGCGTCCCGATCCGGGGCGGCGCAGGACGGAAAGACATGTCGAAGGCGTCTGATCTTGCCTATGCCCGGATCCGGTCCGGCATCGTCGGCGGCGAATGGGGGCCGGGCACCCCGCTGCGCGAGGAGGAGCTGGCGGCCCTGTGCGGCGTTTCCCGCACCCCTGTGCGCGAGGCGCTCCGGCGCCTGGAGGCGGAGTATCTGGTGCGTCGCCCCGGCGGCGCGCGCAGCTATGTGGCGGACTGGTCCGCCGACGATGTGGCCGACATGTTCGATCTGCGCGCGATCCTGGAAGGCCATGCCGCCGCGCGGGCGGCAACCCGCATCCCTGCAGACGCGCTCCGCGAGCTGGAGGCGCTGAACGACGAGATCGGCGCGGCGACCGGCGCGGCGGATGCCGACCGGTTCCTGGCCGCGAACCGGCGCTTTCACGCCCTGGTGCTGGAGGCCGCCCGCTCGCCCCGGCTTTCGCGGATGCTGGGGTCTCTGGTGGAGCAGCCGGTGGTGCAGCGCACGGCCCGCCGCTATGACCGCGAGGCGTTCGCCCGCAGTCATGCCGAACATGCCGCGCTGATCGAGGCGTTCCGCGCCCAGGACGCGCAATGGGCCCAGAGCATGATGACGGGCCATATCCGCCGCGCCTTCCACGCCTTTGCTGCCGCGAACGGGGGCGGATCGCGCAACGATTTGTGACCTTTTGGGGGCTGGCGCGGCAAGGTTGAGTCGCGTTAACCAGTCAGCAGGGTCGGCAACCAAGAGCCAAAAAGGTGTTGGTCGCCATGAGTAATGTCGCGTCGGACTGGAACTCCGCAGAATTTCGCCGTCAGCGCAATGCGCGCGAGGCGCTGGAACGTCTTCTCGATAGCCGGGCAGGCCAGCATCATGGCCGGGCGGCAGACCTGCTTCGGCAGGCCGCCGTACAGGATGATCGCATCGCCCGGCGGTGCGGACGCCTGGCGGACGAACGTGCCCGGCTGCAGCGTGCGGCGGGCTGGATGGCGGTGACGGGCGCCCTTGTCGCGGTGGCGCTGATCATGTTCGTCTCGATGGCGCGCCTGCCGGTGGTGGAGCAGGCAATCCTGATCCTGGCGGCGGGCCTCTCGGTCGCGATGTTCCGGCTGGTCGTGCAGCCGGGGCGGCCGGTGCTCGGCACCCAGATGCTGCTGCAGTTGCTGCTGACCCTGTTCCTGGTTCTGGGCGTCGGCGCCGAGCCGTTCGGCCCGGCTGTCGCCCTGCTGGGCTGGGCTGCCGCATTCGGCCGCGGCTGGGTGGAGGCCCGCGCCCGCCGGATCGACATCGCGGAAATGGAGCTGGCGATGAAGGTGCAGGGCGCGGATGCGCGCCGGGCGCAGATGCAGATGCGCCGCGCCGCCGCGATCTGACTTCCCGAATTCAAGAAGCCGGAGCAACCGGCCGCAATCCGCCCGCTGCCGGCCCGCAGCGGGCGGATCTGTGAATCAGATCACGCCCTCGCGCGTCAGCTCCGCGATCTCCCCGTCGGACAGGCCCAGCATCTCGTGATAGACCTGATGGTTGAACGCGCCCAGCGACGGGCCGGGCCAGTTCACCTTGCCGGGCGTTTCCGACA
This sequence comes from Sandaracinobacter sp., assembly GCF_041909755.1. Classification (NCBI taxonomy): domain Bacteria; kingdom Pseudomonadati; phylum Pseudomonadota; class Alphaproteobacteria; order Sphingomonadales; family Sphingosinicellaceae; genus Sandaracinobacter; species Sandaracinobacter sp. Next base: position 2,383 of record NZ_JAYRCW010000104.1, on the reverse strand, counting down.
GCTTCGGGAACACATTCTGCATCACCAGATTGGCGAATTCCGGGTGCGCCACCTTCACCAGCGCCTCGCGCGCGGCGAAATGCGGATCCGCCATCATGTCGGGCGCGCGGAAGATCTTGCCCGCCGGCACGCCATGCGCCTCCATCGCGGCCAGCACCCCGGCAGAGGTCTGCGGGCGCGTCCAGCCTGCGATGAGGGCGTCGAGCTCGGCCTGATTCTCGCCGCGCGCGACATGGCTGGCATAGCGCGGATCGGTGGCAAGTTCCGGGCGCCCCATGGCCTTGCACAGGCGGATGAACACGCTGTCCTGGTTGGCGCCGATCAGGATGTCGCCGTCAGCGCAGGGGTAGGCGTTCGACGGCGCGATGCCGGGGAGGATCGATCCCGTCCGCTCCCGGATGAAGCCCGCCTCGCTATATTCGGGCACGGTCGATTCCATCATCGCCAGCACCGCTTCGTAGATGGCCGAATCGACGACCTGGCCCTGCCCCGTGCGGTGGCGGTGATGCAGCGCCATCATCGCGCCCAGGCAGGCGAAGGTGGCGGCCAGCGAATCGCCGATCGACAGCCCGACCCGGCTGGGCGGGGACGAGGGATCGCCGGCGAGGTTGCGGATGCCGCCCATCGCCTCCCCGATGGAGCCATAGCCCGCGCGGGGGGCATAAGGCCCCGTCTGCCCATAGCCGGATACGCGGATCATGATGAGGCCCGGATTGCCCGCCGAGAGCGACTCATAGCCGAGGCCCCATTTCTCCATGGTGCCGGGGCGAAAGTTTTCCAGCAGGAAATCGGAGCGCGCCACCAGCCGCTTCAGCAGCGTCTGGCCGCGCGCGTCGCGCAGGTTCAGCGTGATCGTCTTCTTGTTGCGGCCGACGACGGGGAACCAGACGGGCTTGCCCCGGCCCCACTGACGCATCGGATCCCCTTCTGCGGCGTCTCCGGGGCGCCGCGGCGGCTCGATCTTGATGACTTCGCAGCCGTGATCGGCCATCAGCTGGCCGCAGAAGGGACCGGCGATCAGCTGCCCCATCTCGATCAGCCTGAGACCGTCGAGCGCCCCTTGTGCCATTGCCTGAGCCTTTCCATCTGTCTGCTTGCCGCTGCTTGCGGGCGGTCCTATAGCCAATATCGGCCATTGTATACAATCGAGTTGGATGACTGCGGGGCGAGGAGGAAGCGATGAGGCCGGTTGAAGTGGTCGAAGTCGGCGCGCGGGACGGCCTGCAGAACGAGCGCGAGATCATCGGGACCGACGGCAAGCTGGGCCTGATCGCGCGGCTGATGGCGGCGGGTGTCCGGCGCATCGAGGTGGCGAGCTTCGTGAACCCGGCCCGCGTGCCGCAGATGGCCGACGGCGAGGCGGTGATCGCGGCGCTGCCTGACCTGCCCGGCATGCGCTATATCGGCCTTTGCCTGAACAAGCGCGGCGTGCTGCGCGCGCTGGCGACGCGCGAAGGCGGCGCGCGCGGCGTGGACGAGGCGGGCTGCGTGCTTGTTGCGTCCGACACGTTCGGGCTGAAGAACCAGGGCCAGACCATCGAGGAGGGCATCCGGGAGAACCGGGAGATGCTGAAGCTGGCGCGCGAGGGCGGGCTGGTGCCGCAGGTGACCATCTCGGCCGCGTTCGGCTGCCCGTTCGAAGGCCATGTGCCGCCCGCAACCGTCGCCCGGCTGGCGGGCGAGATGGCCGACGCGGGCGCGGTGGAAATCGCCATCGCGGACACCATCGGCGTGGGCGTGCCGGCACAGGTGGCGGATCTTGTGGGCCGCGTGCGCGAAGCCGCCCCCGGCATCCGCCTGCGCGCGCATTTCCACAACACGCGCGGCACGGGGATCGCCAATGCCTGGTCGGCCTATGAAGCGGGTGTCGACGTGCTGGATTCCAGCCTGGGCGGGCTGGGCGGCTGCCCCTTCGCGCCGCGCGCCACCGGCAATATCGCCACGGAAGATCTTGTCTATCTGATGGACCGCTCCGGCGTGGGGACGGGGATTGACCTAGAGGCCCTGATTGCGGTCAACCAGTGGTTCGAACCCGTGCTGGGGCGGCCGATGCCGTCTTTGGCGGCACGGGCCGGAAACTGGACAGGGGCGCCCGCGGCCTGATCCGCACGCCCCGCCCGGAAAAAAGGGGGGGAGGCGAACATGCGCGTTCTGATCCTGGGCAGCCTGCTGGCGGCGGCGCCCGCCATGGCCGACGTGACATCGTCCGGCCCGGACGGGTTCGTTTCCCGAAGCGAAGCCGTCATCGCCCGGCCGCCCGCCGACGTCTGGAAGGCCCTGACGAGCTGGGACCAATGGTGGGATCCCGCCCACAGCTATTCCGGAAAGGTGACGTTGAACCCGAACGCGGGCGGCGCGCTGAGCGAGAGCTGGCCCGGCGGCA
>NZ_JAYRCW010000103.1:0-8236 GCF_041909755.1 Sandaracinobacter sp. | reverse complement strand
GGGCGCAGCAGGATCAGCGGCATGGAGAGGCTGCCCGGCCCCTGATCGGCAAGGCCCGCAGACGTGCTCCCGCCCACCGCCTCGATCTCGGACAGCCTCGCCTCCCACCGGGCGAGAGCGGTGGCCCTGTCCTCGCCCTTGCAGCGGGCCAGATCGGGTCTGTCGGGCGGAAAGGCATCCACCTTCAGCGCCTCCACACAGGTGCGCGACCGGGCCGCGAGCGGCGCGAAGGCACCCGGCGCGGAAAGGCCCGTCGGATCGACAAGCACAAGGGCGGCGACATCCTGCGGAAAGGCGCGGGCGAAATGGCGCATGTTGAGCCCGCCCAGCGAATGGCCGACAAGCACCCACGGCCCCGGCAGGCCCGATGCCTTCAGCGCCGCGTGCAGATCCGCCGCGACCGCCGCGCCGTCTCGCGGCAGCGGCCCGGGGCTGCTCCGCCCCTGCCCCGCCCTGTCGGATGCGCAGGCGCGCACATCCTCCGGCAGTTGCGCCATCACACGCCGCCAAACCCGGCTGTCAGCGGCCCAGCCGCTGTCGAACACGACCACCGGTCCCTGCCGCCCCTGGCAGTAAAGGTTCAACGTGCGGCCATCGGGCAGGCTGACGGCTCTGTCCTCCGGCGCGGCGCAGGCGGCCGTCCCAAGCGCCAGCCACATGGCGATGAACAGGATGGGTGCGCGTCGCATGGCCCATGGGGGTGCCAATCCTTGCGGCAGGTTGCAAGCGGCGCGCGCGCGGCCTAACCGCCTGCCCATGTCAACGCCCGGCTCCACCCCGCTTTCGCGCCTCGTCCAGCTCCTCGATGTCGAGGAGATCGAAGTCGATCTCTATCGCGGGGCGAACACCGACGCCGGCTGGGTGCGGGTTTATGGCGGGCAGGTGGTGGCGCAGGCGCTTGCCGCCGCACAGCGCACCGTGGCCGAAGACCGGCCGGTGCATTCGCTGCACAGCTATTTCATCCGCCCCGGCGAACCGCGCATCCCCATCCTCTACAAGGTGGACCGCGAGCGCGACGGCGCCAGCTTCACCACCCGGCGCGTCACCGCCATCCAGCACGGGCGGGCCATCTTCTCGTTGGCGGCCAGCTTCCAGCTGGTGGAGCCGGGCCTGACCCATCAGGACAGCATGCCCGAGGTGAAGGGGCCTGAGGGCCTGCTGAACGACGCCGAACTGCACGCCCTCGCCGGCGATCGCATTCCCGAACCGTTCCGTACCATCTGGGCCGAGCGGGACCGCCCCTTCGAATTCCGCGCAGTGCAGCGGCACAATCCGTTCAAGCCAAAGGCGACCGAACCCGTCGCCCACAACTGGTTCCGTGCAGACGGAGAGGTGCCGGAAGGTCAGGCCCTTCGCGCCGCGATCTTCGCCTATGCCACCGACATGACGCTGCTGGACACCTGCACGCTTCCCCACGGCGTGGCCTGGACGGATCCGAAACTCCAGGCCGCCAGCCTCGATCACGCGATCTGGTTCCACCAGCAGCCGGACCCGTCCGCCTGGCATCTCTTCGATCAGGCGAGCCCGGCGGCCTCTGGCGGGCGCGGGCTGAACATCGGAAAAATCTACCGGCAGGATGGCCTGCTGGTGGCAACCGTCGTGCAGGAAGGGCTGATCCGCTACAGGCGCTGAGCGGTCGAGGCCATCGCCAGCCGCACGCGCCGCAGGTCCCCGATCTCGGCCTGAACGCCGGCCCTGTCGCCCGCGCGCGCCTTCAGCAGCATGCGCTGAGCAAGTTCCGCGGCCGGGCCGCCATGGGGCGACCATGCCAGCGGCTCCAGCACCTGCGCCGCCTCCCTCAGGCGGCCGGCGTTCGTGAGCGCCAGCGCGGTGTCCAGCACCACGTCCGTCACCTGCGGGGCCAGCCCATAGGCTTTCAGCAGCACGTCCAGCGCGTCGGCCGGCATGGGCCTCGTCTGGCTGCGGTACAGCCGGGCATAGGCGTGCAGCGTGCGCCAGTCCTGCGGGGCGGCGTTCCAGGCGCGGACAAGATAGCGCCGTGCGTCCTCACCGCCTGCCTTCGCATCCGTCATCCGCGCCGCCTGCGCCCGCCAGCGCAGCAGGTCTGCATCGCGCGGCAGCTGGTTCAGCTGGGCATCCAGTAGGGTTGCCGCCGTTGCCGGAGAGCCGAGGTGCAGTTCCGCCAGCGCCAGTGCGCGCGCGGCCAGCGCATCGCCGGGATGGCGCGCGGCGCGGGCGCGCAGATCCGCCAGCGCCTCGGCCCGGCGGCCGGGCGGCACGCCATGCTCGATCGCCACCATCGGCAGCAGCATGTCGGCGGCGGAGCGCGGCAGGTCGGTCACCGAAACCGAAACGGTCTGCGGCCCCGCCCTGTCGAAGCGCGAATAGGTCGCCTCGCGCGTCACATAGGTTCTCAGCCGGGATTCGAACGCGCGGAAGTCCGGATCGACATGGGTGCGGAAGGCCGCCACCGGGTCTTCGCCGGCGCCATAGGCCTTCAGATAGGCGACCAGCCGGTCCCGCATGCCGGGCGCGCGGAACAGATAATGGGTCAGCAGCCAGCTCTGCGCATAGAAGATCGCGGACTGGCTGCCCCGCAGCAGGGCCGGATCGCGGGCCAGCAGTGCTTCCAGCGGAATCCATCGCGTCCGCGCCAGGGCAGCGGCGCGGATCGGGCTCGCTTCCCCATATTCGATGCGGTCATCGCGGAACCGCGCGGTCGAGAAATATTCTGCAAAACCTTCCACATACCAGGCCGGATAGGCGGTGCGGCTCGCGCCCAGCAGGAAGTGATGGGCATATTCGTGCAGCAGCAACGCCTGCGCCAGCCCCGAGGAGCGGCTTCCTTGCACCTCCTCCAGCGCGATGGCGGAAATGCGGCCCGCACTGGCCCGGTAGAAGCCCGACACATTGGCCCCCACCGGCCGCCAGGGGCTCGCGGACTGGATATCGGGCACCAGGAACACATCGAGCCGCGGCGCATCGGCCGGCAGGTCCCGCCCCGTCGCGCGCACCAGCAGCCGGTGGAAATCCTCCAGCAGGATCGCACGGGATTCGAGCGCGCGCGCCGGCATGTCCGCATGAACCCGGAACCGCCCGGTCTCGGCGACCTTCCACTGCGCCAGCAACGGAGCCGGCAACAACAGGATCAGAAAGGCCAGAAGAAAACGCACACCCACCCTTTATCGCACCACGGTGAACCACGAGTAACCAATAGTGCCCGATGCCCTCGGGCAGACAAAGGCTCCAACTGTCAACCAGTGTGAAGCCAGTCCAGCGCCCCCACGCACATCGACGCCGGCACTGGCGGCAAGCGCCTGAACCGCGAACGAGTGGCGCTGCGCCCATCGACATAGGCGCGCAGCCGGGGCTGGAACGATGCCGTCATCGCATTTTCCGCGACACCCTCCCCAACGCAAACAGGCGGGGAGGCTATTCCGGCCTGCCCAGCCCCGCAAGCACCCGCAGGGCAGATATGCTGTCCGCCTCGGCGGCGGGCTTGTCCGTGCGGATGCGCGAAATGCGGGGAAAGCGCATGGCAAGGCCGGATTTGTGGCGGGTGGACGGGCCGATGGAATCGAACGCCACCTCCAGCACCAGCGCCTTCTCCACCTCTCGCACGGGGCCGAAGCGGTTCACCGTGTTGGCCCGCACCCACTGGTCCAGCCATTTCAGTTCCGCGTCGGTAAAGCCGAAATAGGCCTTTCCCACCGGCAGCAGCTGGCCGTCTTCCCGCCAGGCGCCGAAGGTGAAGTCCGAATAGAAGCTGGATCGCTTCCCGTGCCCGCGCTGGGCATACATCAGCACGCAATCCGCCGTCAGCGGCTGCCGCTTCCATTTGTACCACAGGCCCGCCCGGCGCCCTGCCACATAGGGGCTGACGCGCCGCTTCAGCATCAGCCCCTCGATCGCAGGATCCGGAGGCGCTGCCCTGAGCGCAGCCAGATCATCAAGGCTTGCCGCGTTCAGATCCGGCGACAGATCGAAGCGCGCCGGATCCAACCGCGCCACCACGCCTGCCAGCCGCGCCCGCCGCTCGGCCAGCGGCAGCGCGCGCATATCTTCATCGCCGTCGAACAGCAGGTCGTAACAGCGCAGGAACACCGGATAGTCCGACAGCATCCGCGCGCTTACCGTCTTGCGGCCCAGCCGCTGCTGCAGGGCGTTGAAGCTGCCCACCGCGCCGTCGCCGCGCACCAGCAGCTCGCCATCCAGCGCGGCATCCGCCGTCAGGGCAGACGCAATCTCGGGAAAGCTATGGGAAATGTCATTCCCGTCGCGCGAATAAAGCCGCGCGGCGCCCCCCACCCGCACCGCCATCGCCCGGATGCCGTCCCACTTCCACTCTGCCGCGAAGGCCGCCACGTCCAGCGCCTCCGGCTCCTCCAGCGGATGGGCCAGCATGAAGGGGCGAAACAGCGGCCGGGCGGAAAGGTCCGGCCGTTCGCCCCGCCCCTCGCCCCAGGCGAACAGCCCGGCATAGGGCGGCTCCAGCCCGTGCCACAGCTCCTCCACCTCCTCCACCGCAACGCCGAAGGCCTGCGCAAACGCCAGCCGGGCCAGCCGCGCGCCCGCCCCGACACGCAGGTTGCCGGTGGCGAGCTTCAGCAGCGCGAAGCGCCCGGAGGCATCCAGCCCGTCCATCAGGGCGGCCAGAGCGGCGGGCGCCTCGGCCCGGCCCAGCGTCCGCAGCCGGTCCACCACGGCGGCAAGACCGGGGCGATCCGCGCCCTCGCCATCCCACAACAGCGAGACCGTCTCTGCCAGATCGCCCACATAATCATAGGAGAGGCGGAACAGTTCGGAATCCACCCGTTCCTCGATCAGCGCGCGGATCAGGGCCGGCTTCACCGCCGGCAGGTCCAGCGCGCCCGTCAGCGCGGCAAGGCCCCAGCCCCTGTCCGGGTCGGGCGCTGCCCGCAGCCAGTCCGCCATCAGCTTCAGCTTCGCGTTGCGCCCGCCCGCGAACGACAGGGCGTCGATCAGGTCCGCGAAGCCGGTGAGGCCGCCGTCAGTCATCCTCGTCCTCGCGGCCCACAAGGTGCAGCGCGCGGGCACGGATCTGCCGCAGCGCGCACCAGCGCACCAGCGCGTCGTCGCGCCCGTGCGTCACCCACACCTCCTTCGGGCGCAATTCCTCCAGAGTCGCGGTCAGTTCGTCCCAGTCGGCATGGTCGGATATCACCAGCGGCAGCTCCACGCCCCGCTGCCGCGCACGGGCGCGAACGCGCATCCAGCCCGACGCCATGGCCGTGATCGGATCGGGCAGCCGCCGGCTCCAGCGATCCTGCAGGGCAGACGGCGGCGCGATCACGATCTGCCCGCGCAGGGCCGCCGGGGGCGTGTCCGCCATCGGGCGAAGCTCTCCCAGGTCCACGCCATGCGCCTGGTACAGCGCCATCAGCCGCAGCATCGCGCCGTGCAGGTGGATGGGCGCCCGGTATCCCGCCTGCCGCAACAGCGCCACCACCCGCTGCGCCTTGCCCAGCGCATAGGCCCCGATCAGCAGGCAACGATCCGGGTTGGCCGCCAGCATCGCCAGCGCCCGCGCCACCTCCGCCCCGGCGGGCGGATGGCGGAACACCGGCAACGCGAAGGTGGCTTCCGTCACGAAGATGTCGCACGGCACCGGCTCGAACGGCGCGCAGGTCGGGTCGGCGCGCCGCTTGTAATCGCCGGACACGACCACGACGGCGCCCTCCCGTTCCAGCCGCACCTGCGCCGATCCCAGCACATGCCCCGCCGGGTGCAGGCTGATCCGAACGCCGCCAAGATCGATCGCCCCGGCATGCTTCAGCGGGCGGGCGCCCGCCTGCGGGCCGTAACGCTCCGCCATGATGGCAAGGGTCGGCGCGGTCGCCCACACCTCCCCATGGCCGCCGCGCGCGTGATCCGAATGGCCGTGGGTGATGATCGCGCGCGCCACCGGCCGCGCGGGATCGATCCAGGCATCGGCCGTCGGCAGATAAAGCCCCTCCGGGCGGGGCTGGATCCAGGTCAGCACATCCGGCGCCATCCGCAACAGATAGGGGCGCGGCCACCAAAGCTCCAGCCGGGTGAGCCCCGGATGAAATCGCTTTCGCAGCCCGCGACTTGTCGGCTAGGCAGGCGCATGTCCATCGTCATCGCAACGATCAAATATCTGCTGGTCGGCGCCCTGCTGCTGCTGGCCGCCGTGTTCCTGGTTCGGGCCGTGCAGTCCATGCGCGGGCCGGATCTGCAGCCCTGGCACCGGCTGGCGCCGCCGGAACCGTCAGCGGACGAGATCGATGCGATGAACTGGACGCAATGGCTGAAGGCCGAGGATGCCGCGTTCCGCTTCGTGGAGACAGAGGTGCAGGCGAAGCTGCCGGCCGGGCAGCAGGTGCCGCAAAACCGCTATTGGGCGGATGCCCCGCTGAACCCTGCCAACCTGCGCCAAAACTGGAACCGCAGCTTCACGCTGGAACCGGCGGGCGCGCCGGTTGGCGCCGTCGTTCTGCTGCATGGCCTGACGGACGCGCCCTACAGCCTGCGCCATGTGGGCGACCTGTATCAGAAGCGCGGCTGGGTGGTGATCGGCATCCGCATGCCCGGCCATGGCACGGTTCCGGCCGGGCTGGCGAAGGCGAAAGCCGAACAGTGGCAGGCCGCCACCCGCCTCGCCGTGCGGGAGGCGATGCGCCGCGCACCGGGCAAGCCGCTGCACATCGCCGGCTATTCCAACGGCGCGGCACTCGCCATGATCCACGCGCTGGATGCCACCCAAAATCCGGCGCTGGGCGCGCCGAAGCAGGTGGTGCTGCTGTCCCCGATGATCGGCCTCACCCGCTTTGCCCGCTTCGCCGGGCTTGCGGGCATGCCGGCGATCTTCCCGGCCTTTGTCAACGCCGCATGGCTGGATATCATCCCTGAATATAATCCGTTCAAATACAATAGTTTCCCTGTGAAGGCGGGGGCCGAATCCCATCGGGTGACGGTGATCCTGGGCGAAAAGATCGAGGCTGCGCGCAGCAGCGGCCGCATCGGCCGCCTGCCGCCGATCCTCACCTTCCAGTCCGCCGTCGATTCAACCGTCAGCGCGCCTGCCGTGGTGGACGGCCTCTATGCCCATCTGCCCGCCAACGGCTCGGAACTGGTGTTGTTCGATATCAACCGCGCCGCCTATGTCGGTCCGTTCGTCCGCCAATCGGCGAAGACCGCGCTGGAACGGATGCGCCCCACCGGCCGGCACAATTACCGGTTGAGCATCGTCGCCAATGCCGCGCCGGGCGATCCGGAAACGGTGGTGCGCAGCTATGCGCCGGATGCCACGGTACCGGTGGAGGAACCGCTCGGCATTCCCTATCGCCGGGATTTCTTCTCGCTTGGCCATGTCGCCCTGCCCTTCCCCCTGTCGGACGGGCTCTATGGCGCAGACCCGTCGCCCGATGATCCGCAGGGCGTGGCGCTGGGCGCGCTGGCGACACGCGGGGAAAATGGGGTGCTGGGCATTTCCCCGGCCGCGCTCGCCCGCGTCAGTTCCAACCCGTTCATGCCCTGGGTGTTGGGCCGGATCGACCAGACGCTGCAGGCCCCGCAATGAGCGCCATCGACATCATCAATGCCGGCATCGAGCGACTGTCCGCCTTCGTTTTCTATACGGTGCCGATCGGCGGGGTCGAAGTTCAGCTGATCGTGCTGTGGCTGGCCTTCGCCATGGTTTTCATCACCTTCTGGCTGGGCGTTCCGCAGATCCGGGGCTTTTCCGAAAGCTGGCGCATCCTGCGCGGCAAATATTGGGATCCGACGGCCCCGGGCGAAGTCAGCCAGTTCGCCGCCCTTGCAACCGCCCTGTCCGGCACCATCGGGCTGGGCAATATCGCGGGCATCGGCGTCGCACTCACCGTCGGCGGGCCGGGCGCCATCTTCTGGATGTTCGTGATCGGCATTGTCGCCATGGGGCTGAAATGCGCCGAAGTGACGCTGGGCCTGATGTTCCGCGAAGAGATGGCGGGCGGCCGCATCCGCGGCGGCGCGTGGATCACGCTGGAACGCGGCCTCGCCTCCATCGGGATGCCGAAGCTGGGCCGGGGGCTGGGTCTGTTCCACGCCTTCCTGATGATCGGCGGCTCGCTGTCGCTGTTCCAGGTGAACCAGGCCTATCCGCCGATGGCGGAGCAGTTCGGGTTCGACAACCGGCTGCTGTTCGGCCTCTTCTTCGCGCTGATGGTGGCGCTGGTGCTGCTGGGTTCCATCCGCTGGATCGCGTCGGCCACCTCTGTCCTCGTGCCCGCGATGAGCCTGATCTTCATGG
>NZ_JAYRCW010000102.1:0-8271 GCF_041909755.1 Sandaracinobacter sp. | reverse complement strand
AATGCAGGCCCAGGAAGCGATCCGGCCGGTCGGTCGCGGCGCCCAGCATCGTGATGGAGATGGAGGAGGTGTTGCTGGCAAGAACTGCGTGCGGCGCCAGCTTCAGGCCGCCGAAGATCCTCTTCTTCAGGTCCTCGCCCTCGGTGGCGGCCTCGATCACGAAGTCCGCCTCCTGAAGCGGCCCGGTGTCGCCCGCGGGCGTGATCCGCGCCAGCGTCGCCTGCGCTGCGGCCGCCTCCAGCGCGCCCTTCGCCACCAGCCGGTCCAGCTGCTTCGCGATCCCGGCCTTGCCCTTTTCCGCCCGGTCCAGCGCGATGTCGCACAGGTGCACGCCATGCCCGGCAGCAGCCGCCACCTGGGCGATGCCCGATCCCATGATGCCCGCCCCGATCACGCCGACCTTCATGCCCTTGCTCCCGCAAACCTCAGTTGCAGGCGGGTTAGCCGCGGTGCCGGGCCTTCACAATCCCCGCGTCGGTTTGCCGCCGCCCGCCTGCGCCCTCAGGCACCGGCGGGCGGCGCAATCCTGTCAGGCGGAAACGACGGTCCGGCGGCGGCGGGCCATGCCGCCCACCAGCCCGAAGCCCGCGATCAGCATCGCCCAGGTCGCCGGCTCGGGCACGCCAAGAACGCCCAGGTCCGCGCCGCTGACCTTAAACACATAGGCCTGGCTGCCGATCAGGCTCGTCCCGTCCGGGCAGGTCTCGTTCAGTCCGATGTCGATCGAATAGCCGCCCACGCCCGACGTGCAGCGGTTGAACTGAACGCCCTCGCCCGTCTGCGTCACGGAAAAGTCATTGTCCGTCACCACGATGAAGGCATAGCCATTGTCGAGGCGAGGCCCGATCGCGATCCCCTCCATCTTCTCCGTCACGGTCACGCCCGCCTTCGTCAGCTCCGCCTGGATATCCAGCCACAGCGTCTTTTCGGCGGCCGTCACGCCGATGGGCAGGTCGTTGGTGCCGGCAAGGCTGATGCCGCTCACGTCGGTCGCCCCTGCCAGATCGATCAGATAGACCCGCTTGGAGCCAACCGGAGTGGCGGCCGTCGGGTCATCCACCCCAAGGCCGCGATTGTCCCGCTCCAGCACCAGGAACTTGCCATTGTCCAAGGCAAGGATGCCCGACAGGCCGATGTTTCGGCCCTGGCTGTTGGCGCCGAAATCGTCCGCCGTGCCCGGGATGCGGCTGTTGATGTCGGCCAGCGAATCCAGCTGATAGATGAACTGGCCGGTCGATTCCCCCGTCGCCACATCATAGGCAACGATCCGCACATTGCGGCTGCGCCGGCCGTCCGGTGTCCCCTCGTTCACCAGCGGATCCTGCAGCACGGCATAGGCCGTCTTCCCGTCCGGAGACAGCGTCAGCCCCTCGAAGCCGCGGTTGTCCTGCCGGCCGGTCGTGATCAGCGGGCGGCCGTCCACGAAATTAGGGTCGCCGTCGGGCTCCTTCGGCAGCAGGTTGGCGGGCGGGGTGAAGGCCCGGATGTAATTGCCCTCGCTGTCGAACTCATAAACCGACGGGCCATATTCATCCGCCACCAGGAAGTTGCCATTCTTGCGGACAACCAGCCCCTCCGGGTCGAACGAAAGGCCCAGCACGGCGGCATCCCCCTGCGGCGCCAGACGCGGATTGAGGCCGGTGAACGGCACGCCGTCCTTCTTGAACACCACCGTCTTCAGGAGCACATAGCCGCTGGCCGAGCCGTCCGGGTTGATGCCCAGCGAGAAATTGTGGACGCGCGGTGCGAAATCGACGAGGCCGCCGCCCGGGCCGCGATCGGTGTTGCCCCAATAGCTGTTCGTGGCGCTGTCATGGAACAGGTCAGACCCGATGGAGAGCCGGTTTCCGGCAAAGTCCGCAGGCAGGCCGCTCAGGTCGATCGCGTCCCCCGCAAAGCCGACATTGCCCGTATAGCTGACGGCGGCCGATGCCGCAGACGCGGATGCCAAAAGCGCCGACAGTGCAAGAATTCGAATCATGCGGAATACCCCTCTCAAATTTGCCCGAGGGGTGCATTGCGGAACGCCGGTGAAAGATCCGCGACAACCAGGTTACGATTTTCCTGCAATCGTCATGGGTCCCGACGGAGACGAAAAAGCCCCGCCGGACCGGGTCCGACGGGGCCGATTTTCGCGGCAGTGGCCGATTACAGCTTCGAGGTCAGCTCCGGCACGACCTGGAACAGGTCGCCCACAAGGCCGAAATCCGCCACCTGGAAGATGGGGGCTTCCTCATCCTTGTTGATGGCCACGATGATCTTCGAATCCTTCATCCCGGCCAGGTGCTGGATCGCACCCGAAATGCCGACCGCCACATACAGTTCCGGCGCGACGATCTTGCCCGTCTGCCCGACCTGATAGTCGTTGGGCACATAGCCCGCATCGACGGCAGCGCGCGAGGCGCCCACGGCCGCGCCCAGCTTGTCGGCCAGCGGATCGATATACTGGGTGAACGCCTCGCCCGATCCCAGCGCACGCCCGCCCGAGACGATGATCTTCGCGCCCGTCAGCTCAGGCCGGGCGGAAACCGTCAGTTCCGCGCCCTTGAAGCTGGAAAGCCCGGCGTCGCCGCTGCCGGACGCCGCTTCGACAGCGGCGGAACCGCCCGTCGCCGCCGCCTTGGGGAAGGCCGTGCCACGCACGGTGATCACCTTCTTCGCATCGGCGGATTTCACCGTCGCGATGGCGTTCCCGGCATAGATCGGCCGGGTGAAGGTGTCGGCGCCTTCCACCGACAGGATTTCCGAGATCTGCGCCACGTCCAGGGCGGCCGCCACGCGCGGCGCGATGTTCTTGCCCCGCGACGTCGCCGGCGCGACCAGCGCGTCATAGCCCGCCATCAGGCCCGCAACCAGCGGCGCCACATTCTCGGCCAGCGCATCGCCATAGGCGGCATCGTCGGCCAGCAGCACCTTCGCCACGCCATCGATCTTCGCGGCGGCGTCGGCAGCGGCCTGCGCGCCCTTCCCGGCCACCAGCACATGCACGTCGCCGCCGGCGAAACCGGCCAGCGCCTTCGCGGCGGAAACGGCGTTCAGGGTTGCGTCCTTCAGCGACGCATTGTCATGTTCGGCAAGGACAAGAACGCTCATGCGATGGCTCCCGCAGTTTTCAGCTTCTCGATCAGTTCGTCGACGGTCTTCACCTTGATGCCGGCGCTGCGCTTGGGCGGCTCCGTCACCTTCAGCGTCGTCAGGCGCGGGGTCACGTCCACGCCATAATCGTCGGGCGTCTTGTTCGCGATCGGCTTGGACTTCGCCTTCATGATGTTCGGCAGGCTGGCATAGCGCGGCTCGTTCAGCCGCAGGTCGGTCGTCACGATCGCCGGCAGCTTCAGCTCCACGGTTTCAAGCCCGCCGTCGATCTCGCGCGTCACCGAAACCTTGTCGCCCGCGGGCTCCACCTTCGAGGCGAAGGTGCCCTGGCCCCAGCCCAGCAGCGCGGCCAGCATCTGGCCCGTCTGGTTGGCGTCGTCGTCGATCGCCTGCTTGCCCAGGATCACCAGGCCGGGCTGCTCTTCAGCGGCCACCTTGGCGAGGATCTTGGCGACGGCAAGGCTCTCGGTGGTGACATCGGTCGTCACCAGGATGCCCCGGTCCGCCCCCATCGCCAGCGCGGTCCGCAGCGTTTCCTGCGCCTGCGCCGGGCCGACGGACACCACCACCACTTCGGTCGCCACGCCCTTTTCCTTCAGGCGCACGGCTTCCTCGACGGCGATCTCGTCGAACGGGTTCATGCTCATCTTCACATTGGCGAGTTCGACACCGCTCTGGTCGGGCTTCACCCGCACCTTCACATTATAGTCGACCACCCGCTTCACGGGCACGAGAATCTTCATGGGTAAATGGCTCCCCAGTCTCTTGAACTAGCGGCAACCCCATGGGGAAGGAGATTTGCCGAGTCAACGCGAACCGGCCCCTTCCCCTGCGGCACCTGATACCCCTGTTAGCCCCCGGCGGGTCAGTCGCCCGTCTGGATGCGGTCGACCAGCTGCTTCACCGTCGGCACGAACCCGTTGGAGTAGAAGGGATCGGTCTTGAAGTTGAACGCCGCATGGCCCGCGAACATCAGTTCATGCTCCGGGTCCGCCCCATGCGCGATGTCCTGCAAGGTCTTCTGGATGCAGAAGCTGCGCGGGTCCGCCAGATAACCCGTCGTGTGATCGTCATGGTCCTTCCAGGCGCTGAACGAGCAATGGGAAAGGCATCCCATGCAATCGGCCTGGTCCTTGCGGATCATCTTCGATTCCGCCGCGCTCACGAAGATCAGCGTATCGTCCGGCGTCTTCAGCGCCGTGTCGAAGCCCGCGCCATGCCATTCCCGGGCGCGGTTCAGATCGTCCTTCGTCACATAATAGGTCTTGCGGCCCACCCCCACGTCCAGCGTGAACTGCCGGTCGCCGGCGGCCTCGGTGCCGAACGCGATCTGCCGCTCGGAACGGCCTTCCAGGCTCCGCAGGAAGGTGTTGCGGACGGCCGATGAATAAAACCCCGTGGGCGAGAATTTGTGCAGCAGGATGTCGCCTTCCTCCAGCGTCGGAAGGCGGGCCTTCCACACCTCGGGAATCGGGCTTTCCTTCGTCAGCAGCGGCCGGGTGCCGAACTGGAACGAGATCGCCCCCAGCTCGGGATTGTCGATCCAGTGCGCCCAGTCCCTCAGATACCAGACGCCGCCGGCCATCACGATCGGCACGGAATCAGCGATCCCGCCTTCGCGCATCACCTCGCGCAATTCCTTCACGCGCGGATAGGGGTCCTGCGGTGCGCGCGGGTCTTCCGCGTTGGAAAGCCCGTTGTGCCCGCCCGCCAGCCAGGGGTCCTCATAAACCACTGCGCCCAGCCACTCGCTCGCCTTGGAATAGGCCCGCTTCCACAGCGCGCGGAAGGCCCTGCCCGACGAGATGATCGGGTAATAATAAACGCCGTGGCGCGCCGCGATCTCCGACAGCTTGTAGGGCATGCCCGCCCCGCAGGTCACGCCGTGCAGCATCCCCTTCGTCTGCTCCAGCGTGCCTTCCAGCACGCGCTGGGCGCCGCCCATTTCCCACAGCACGTTGATGTTCAGCGCACCCCGGCCGGCGCGGATCTCGTCTCCGGCAATGTCATAGGCCCGGCGCACCTGCTCCACCGCGCCCCTGATGCCATAGTCCACCAGCTCTTCGTGGCGGCCCTCGCGCGTCCGGCTGTGATACACCTGCCGGATCACCTCGCCATTTTCGTCATAGCTGTCGGCGTTCACTGCCGAAACCGTGCCGATCCCGCCGGCCTTCGCCCAGGCCCCGGCCGACGCATGATTGGTGGCCGAAACCCCCTTGCCGCCTTCCACCAGCGGCAGGAACGTCTGCCCGCCGACCGTCAATGCACTCAGAGCCTTCAATTCAATCTCCCCTCGCGGAAGTCCTTAGCAGCAGATGCACGGCCACGCTGCCCAAAATCGCTCGCCTCAGGCGAAGGCCGCCCCGGCCACGGCCGCGCGCAGCTCCGCGATCCCGGCCTTCGTCTCGCTGCTCGTCGGGATCAGCAGCGGGTGCGCCGCCGGATGCTTGCGGGCCTCCTCCGCCACGTCCGCCGTCACCGCCGCCAGCGCCGTCGGCTTGATCTTGTCGGCCTTGGTCAGCACGATCTGGTAGGAAACCGCCGCCTTGTCCAGCAGCGTCATGATCTCCCGGTCCACCGGCTTCAGCCCGTGGCGGCTGTCCACCAGCACCAGCACCCGCTTCAGCGTCGCCCGCCCGCGCAGATAGTCGTTCACCAGCCGCGCCCACTGCTTCACCATGTCCTTGGGCGCCTCGGCATAGCCATAGCCGGGCATGTCCACCAGCCGCAGCACCGGCGGCTCGCCCACCAGGAACAGGTTCAGCTCCTGCGTGCGGCCCGGCGTGTTCGACGTGCGCGCCAGCCCGTTGCGCCCCGTCAGCGCGTTCAGAAGCGAGGATTTGCCCACGTTGGACCGTCCGGCGAAGGCCACCTCCGGCAGGTCGGCCGGCGGCAGGATCTCCAGCCGCGGCGCAGACAGCTGGAACGCGACCGGCCCGGCAAAGAGCCTGCGGCCCTCCTCCATCAGGTCATCCTGGTCGGCGTCCGTCATTTCGCACCTGAAGGCGCGGGCGCCGGGGCGGGATATTTCCGCAGAAGCACCCACTGCTGCAGGATCGAAACCAGGTTGTTCACGATCCAGTAGATCTGAAGCCCGGCCGCGAACGGCGCCATCATGAACATGAAGATCCAGGGCATGAAGGCGAACACCTTCTGCTGGATCTCGTCCATCGGCTGCGGGTTCAGCTTGAACTGCGCCCACATGGTGACGCCCAGGATGATGGGCAGGATGCCCAGGTGCAGGAAGGGCGGCAGCTCGAACGGCAGCAGGCCGAACAGGTTCAGCGGCGTCAGCGGATCGGGCGCGGACAGGTCCTTGATCCACAGGAACGCGGGCTGGTGCCGCAGCTCCACCGAAATCAGCAGCACCTTGTACAGCGCGTAGAAGATCGGAATCTGCAGAAGGATCGGCAGGCAGCCCGCCAGCGGATTGATCTTTTCCTTCTTGTACAGCTCCATCAGCTCGAACTGCTGCTTCTGCTTGTCGTCTTTGTATTTTTCCTGA
This sequence comes from Sandaracinobacter sp., assembly GCF_041909755.1. NCBI lineage: Bacteria > Pseudomonadati > Pseudomonadota > Alphaproteobacteria > Sphingomonadales > Sphingosinicellaceae > Sandaracinobacter > Sandaracinobacter sp. The sequence continues at coordinate 1,670 of NZ_JAYRCW010000102.1, read as the reverse complement.
ATTTCCTTCATCTTCGGCGCGAAGATGCGCATCTTGGCCATGCTGGCATATTGCTTGTTCGCAATCGGGAACAGCAGCGCCCGCACGATCAGCGTCAGCCCCACGATCGCCAGCGCATAATTGCCGAAGATGTCATACAGCCATTGCAGCAGCGCGAAGATCGGCTGCGCGATGAACCAGAACCAGCCCCAGGCCAGCGCCCGGTCGAACAGCGGCACACCCAGTTCGTCGCGCACCTGGTTCAGCAGCCGGACTTCCTTGGCGCCGGCAAACAGATGGCTCGTCGCCACATTCGCCTCGCCGCTGTTCAGCGTCACCGCAGGCTTCAGCCAGTCCACCTGGTACCGGTCGCCGTCAACCGGGGTGAAGCGCGCCTCGATATTGGCCTGCTGGTCGGGGATCAGCGCCGCCAGCCAGTGCTTGGCGGTAAAGCCCAGCCAGCCGCCCTTCGAATTGATGGTCTGCGGCCCGTTGTCGCGCAGCTTGTCGAAGCTGATGTCGCCTTCGCGCAGCGTGCCGTCCAGCACGGCGATCGGCCCCACATGCAGGTTGAACGCGTCCTTTTCCGGCCCGCGCCCGGTGCGGTTCACATAGCCGAAGGCGCGAAGCGCAACCGGGCTGCCCGACGCATTCGCCACCCGCTGCTCAACCGTGAACAGGAAATTGTCGTCCACCGAAACGATCTGCTGGAAGATCAGGCCCTGCGGGCTGCGCCAGCTCAGCGTGACGGGCTTGCCCGGCGAAAGGGTCGCGGCGCTCGCCGTCCATTGCGCGTCGGCAGGCGGCGCGCCCGGCCCCACCCAGCCGTATCCGGCGAAATAGGCATCCTTCGAACCCGAAGGCGCGAACAGGCGGATCGGCTTCGAAGGCGGCAGGCTGACGGTGTGATCGGTCAGCACCAGATCGTCGAGGCGCGCGCCCGTCAGGTTGATGGAGCCCTTGAGGCGCGGCGTCTCGATCGCCACCCGCGCGCCCTGCGACACGATCGCCTCGGCAGGCTGCGGCCCTGCCGGGGCGGCCACGGGCACATTCGCCCCCGGCGTCGCCTGCCCGGCCCCCGCAGCCGCGGTCGCGGCCGGCGGCGCCTTGGGCGCGGGGAAGAACGTCTCGGAAGCAAAGGTCCATCCGAACAGCACCAGCGCCGACAGGACGACGGCGAGGATCAGGTTGCGGTTTTCCTGGGTCACTGGCTCAGGCTCACTCTTCGCGGATGGTCGGGTCGGTCGCCCGACGGAACAGGTGGAACGTCTCTGGCACCGGATCGAACCCCGATCCGCCCCAGGGGTGGCAGCGGCCGATCCGGCGTGCTGTCAGCCACAGGCCGGCCAGCAATCCGTGCCGCTTTAGGGCCTCGATCCCGTAATGGGAACAGCTTGGCGAAAATCGGCAGCTCGGCGGCAGCAGCGGGGACAGCGCCAGCTGATACAGCCGGAACACTCCGGCGATGGCGCGGGCCGGAAGCTCCGTCAGCCTCATTGCGCCGCATCCAGCCGCCTGTGCGCCTTTTCCAGCGCCTTGCGGGTCATCGCCAGCAGCTCCTCGAACGGCAGTTCGGCATCCTGCTGGCGGGCGATGAACACATGATCGGCCGACCGCACGGCCAGTTCCGGCATCGTCAGCCGCGCCGCTTCGCGCAGGCGGCGGCGCGCCCGGTTGCGCACCACGGACTT
>NZ_JAYRCW010000101.1:378-8383 GCF_041909755.1 Sandaracinobacter sp. | reverse complement strand
AGGAAGGTCATCAGCACGTGGGATGCACTCGCAATTCAGGAAATGGGAACGGCCGCGCACATAAGGCGCGGCCGTCCGAAACGCAAGGAAGGGGGTGGCGGTTCCGCCGTCGGACGGGTCCACCCGCCGGGTCGGCAAAGCCGCCCGGCCGGGCGGCCCGCCGGCCGAACTTTCGCCGAGTCTGCGGGCCAGTGCCTTGCACTGGCCGCAGCCGGCTTCAGTTGTACCGCTTCAGTTCTTCCTTCGCGATCGTCACGCGGTGCACCTCGTCCGGGCCATCCGCCAGCCGCAGCGTGCGCTGCCCGGCATAGGCCGAAGCCAGCCCGTAATCCTGGCAGACACCGCCGCCGCCATGCGCCTGGATCGCCATGTCGATCACCCGCGTGGACACATTCGGCGCCACCACCTTGATCATCGCGATCAGGGATTTGGCGTCCTTGTTGCCCACCGTGTCCATCGTATAGGCCGCCTTCAGGCACAGCAGCCGCGCCTGCTCGATCTCGATCCGCGCATTGGCGATGCGCTCGTGCCAGACGCCCTGGTCGGCCACCGGCCGGCCAAACGCGACCCGGCTCTTCAGCCGCTTCACCATCTTTTCCAGCGCCCGCTCCGCCGATCCGATGGAGCGCATGCAGTGGTGGATCCGCCCCGGCCCCAGCCGCCCCTGCGCGATCTCGAAGCCCCGGCCCTCACCCAGGATGATGTTCTCGGCAGGCACGCGCACATTTTCCATCAGCACTTCATAATGGCCGTGCGGCGCATCATCATATCCGAACACATGCAGCGGGCGCAGCTTGGTGATGCCCGGCGCATCCAGCGGCACCAGGATCTGCGACTGTTGCAGATGCTTCGGCGCCGACGTGTCCGTCTTGCCCATCACGATCGCGATGGTGCAGCGCGGGTCGCCCACGCCAGACGACCACCATTTGCGACCGTTGACCACATATTCGTCGCCCTCGCGGCGGATCGACGTCTCGATGTTGGTCGCATCCGAAGACGCCACTGCCGGCTCGGTCATCAGGAAGGCCGAACGGATTTCCCCGCGCGACAGCGGCACCAGCCACTTGTCCTGCTGCGCCTTCGAGCCATAGCGCGCCAGCACCTCCATGTTGCCGGTGTCCGGCGCGGAACAGTTGAACACTTCGCTGGCCCAGCCCACGCGCCCGAATTCCTCGGCAATCGGCGCATATTCCAGGTTCGTCAGCGGCGTTCCCTCGAAGTGGAAATGATGCAGCGGCTCGCCGCCATGCGTCGGCGGCACGAACATGTTCCACAGCCCGGCGGCACGCGCCTTGGGCTTCAGCTCCTCGATGACGGGGATGACCTTCCAGCGCTCGCCCTGGTGCGCTTCCTCGTCGTACCGGGCCTCGTTCGGATAGATATGCTCGTCCATGAAGGCGCGCACGCGCTCCAGCATCTCCTGGGTGCGCTTGGAATATTCAAAATGCATCGGGTATCTCCCCTTGGGTCCATCATAATTGGGCCCGACCTCCTTGCCGGGGGAATCGCCGCCCCGCAACCTGTGCCAAGGTGAGAGGGTTCCACACCCCGAACTGTTGCGCAGGATCAATGCGCCCCGCGCAATCGCCCGTTTCGCGGCGGTTACAGCCGCCCCAGCTCCCCCGGCTTCAGCTGCATCTTCAGCTTCACCGCGCCTGCCGGCGGGTCGATCGCGCTGGTCTGGAAGCGGATGGCCTGCCCCGCCTCCACCCGTTCCGCCTCTGGCCGCACCGTCCAGCGGGCCACGGTCCCGCCGCCCGCATCCAGCAGCCGGATCTCCACCGGCGGCACCGGCAGCGCCTTCGGCGTCGGGTTGCGCACGGTCCCCTCGATCTCCCAGATGCTGCGGCCGCCGGGCAGGCCACGGCGCACCACGGCGGCATCCACCGCCAGCGGCGGCAGCGGCGCGCGCGGCAGCTTCACGCTGGGCACGTCCACGCTCGGAACCCCGACGGATGGCAGCCCCACGGCGGCCGGGTCAAATGGCGGCAGCCCATAATCCTCGGGCTTCACCCGCCCCGTCCACACCAGCGCCAGCAGCCCGGCCGCCACCAGCAGCAGACCGCCCAGCACCCAGGGCCAGATGCGGCGCGGGGCCTCTTCATCCTCGTCAGCCTCGTCCCAGTCCTCCGGCTCCGGATCGGGCGGGGCCGGTTCCGGCTCGATGTCCACGATCGGCGCGGCAGGGCCTGCCCCCGGGCCAGGCAGCCGGGTGCGAAGCGCCGGCCGGTCGCCCAGCGGCACCGGCACCGGCGGGGCTTCGAAATGGATCGCCGGCTTCGACGGCGGCGCATAGAGCGGCCCTGACGGGTCCTTCGGCGGCGTGAATCCGGCCGGCGTGAACACCGGCGGGGGCCGGTCCAGCGGCGGGCGGAAATCGGGCTGCGGGGGCGGCGGCGGAATCACCGGTCGCGGATCGGGCCATCCGCCCACCGCCGGCCAGGCCGCATCCGCCAGCCGGGGATGCTCCTCGTCGGGCGGCAGCGGATCGTCCAGCTCCAGCACCTCTTCCTCGGGCGTGGCCGCCCAGACGGACCGGCAGACCTTGCAGCGCGCACGCCGGGGCCGGAACACCGGCTCCCCCTCGGGCCCCGGCTCCGTCGGCCAGTCACTGGCATCGATGCGATAGCGCGCCCCGCAATTCGGGCAGGTCAACTGCATGGCCGCCTTTTCCACGAACGGCCCGCGAAGCACAAGTGGATGGCGAAGCCCAGGTGGATGCGGCAGGCCGCGCATCCGCCGTTTGCATGCGGGCCATCGCCCCGTCTATGTCAGCCGCTTGATGGTCGCCCGCAACAAATCCCAGGCGCACAAGCGCCGCTCCAACGGCCGCTCCGCCGGCCCGTCCGCCTTTGGCTGGTTCGCGCGGGGGCTGGCGCTCGCCGCCCTGCTCTGGATCGGCGGATTCATCCTGTTCATCTTCACCCTGCCCGGCCCGGCGGCAGACGGCACCACCACTGATGGCGTCGCGGTCCTCACCGGCGGCCCCGGCCGGCTCGACCGGGGGGTGGAGGTGCTGAAGGCAGGCCTCGCGCAGCGGATGCTCGTCTCGGGCGTCCACCCCAGCGTCAGGCCCGAGGAGCTTGCCGAAGCCGCCCACATCCCGGCGAAGCTCGCCTCGTGCAAGGTCGATCTCGGCTTCAAGGCAGACAGCACCCGGACCAACGCCGACGAAGTGGCCGCCTGGGTCGCGCGCAACCGGTTCCACTCGATCCGCCTCGTCACGGCGGCCTATCACATGCCGCGCGCCAAGGCCGAAGTCGAAGCCAAGCTTCCGCCGGATGTGATGGTCGTGTCGGATGGCGTCCGCGCCGGGCTGCCGCTGTGGTCGATGCTGGTCGAATATGCGAAGATGCAGGCGTCCTGGCTGCTGCTGCGGGTGAGGCCCGCGGGATGATCGCCTTCGTCCGCTCCCTGCTGTTTCACCTGATCTTCTATCCGGGCTCGGCCATCGTCGCGTCCGGGATCGCGATCGTCGGCTTCTTCTCGCCGCCATCCATCCGCCGTGGCTCCAATATCTGGGCGGCCTGGTTCGTCTGGTGCGCAAGGGTATTGCTGGGCATCCGCCTCGCCGTGCGCGGCCGCATCCCCAACGAAAGCGTGATCGTCGCCTCGAAGCACACGTCCGCCTATGAAACCATCCTCACGCTCTACCTGTTCCACCATCCGGCGGTGGTGATGAAGGCCGAACTGCGAAACATCCCGATCTGGGGCCGCATTTCCGCCAACCACGGCAGCATCTTCGTCGCACGCGACAAGGCCGGTGCCGCGCTGAAATCCATGATCCGCCAGGCCCGCGCCCGCTCCGCCGAAGGGCGGCCGGTGTTCATCTTCCCCGAAGGCACGCGCGTGCCCTATGGCTCGTCGCCGCCGCTGAAGGCCGGGCTCTACGGCATCTATGCCGGTCTCGGCGTGCCCGTCGTGCCCGTCGCGCATGATGCGGGGCGGCTGTGGACGAAGGGCTTCGTGAAGCGCCCCGGCACCGTCACCGTCTGCTTCCAGCCGGAAATTCCGGCCCGCCTCCCGCGAGAGGAGATGGAGGCACGGGTGCATGAAGCGATCAACCGCGATCCCCTGACGGCAGACACCCTGCCATGACGCGGCGGATCCCGCTGTGGGCCACGCTGATCCCGCTCGCCGTCGGCGTCGCCGTCTGGGCCTGGCTGTGGCACGGCTATGAAGCCGGGCTGAAAGCCGATCTCGAACAGGTGCTGCCGCCCGGAACGGCCGTCGAATCCAGCGGCTTTCCCTACCGCCTCGAAGCGCGGCTCGCCCCCGCCCGCCTCGCGTTCGACGATGTGGCCCTGTCCGCCACGGTCAGCGCGGCCGAAGCCGCCGTCAACCGCGTGCCCTGGCAGCGGGACCGGCAGGTGATCGCCGCGCGCGACAGCAGCGCCACCCTGATGCTGAAGCCACTGCCCGGCGCCACGGTCCGCGTGGACGCCCCGATGGCGCAGGCCTCGCTGCGACTGGAGGCGGACAGGATCGCCCGCCTGTCGGTCGTGTGGGAAACGCCGAACCTCTCCACCGGCCTGTTCGCAGCCCCCGTCCGGGCCGGGCGGATCGAAGCGCATCTGCGCGAAACCCCCGCCCCTGCGGGCAACCCCGCCCGCCCCGGCCCCACCGGGCCGACACAGGCGCAACTGGTGCTCAACGGAACCGCGCTGCGCTTCGGCGAAGGCGCACCGCTCACCCTCAGCCTCGAATCGGAGTTCACGGCCGCCGGGCGGATCACCAGCCTCGCCGGCTGGGCGACAGGCGGCACCGCCGAGATCCGCGCCGCTACGCTGTCAGACGACACCGGCGAAGTGGCGCGCCTGTCCGCCACGCTGGTGCAGGACAGGGATGGAAAGCTCGCCATCGCGGGCACGATCGACACCGTCTGCCCCGCCAGCGTGCGCGCCGCCATCGCGGGCGAAGCGCCGCCTGCGGAACAACGCAGCCGCAAGCCCGAACGAATCGCCATCAGCGGCCACCTGCCCGGCAATGTCACCGCCGCCGCCCGCGACACGACAAAACCCCCGCCGCCAGTCAGAGGCCAGGAACCCCCCTGCCCCCGCCTGCGCTAGGCGCCCGAACACCGACAAAAAACCCGGTGGCGAACGCCACCGCAAGCGCGCCCGCGCGCCCGAGCCAATGCGAGGAAAGCCAAGGGCCGCGAATGCGACCCGCCCGGCTCCTGAGGGCCCAAGCAAAATCCCGGCCCGCAGGGCCGCAAGCGCGACCGCGCGCCGCGCCAAATGGCGCGAAAGCCAAGGCGGGCGGATGCCCGCCGCCCGGCGCCTGAGGGCAAAAAGCAAATGCCGGCCCGCAGGGCCGCAAGCGCGACCGCGCGCCGCGCCAAGTGGCGCGAAAGCCAAGCGGGCGGATGCCCGCGCCCGGCGCCTGAGGGACTAAAAAAACAAAGTGGGAGCCGAAGCGACCCGCGCCGGAAATCGTTACGGCTGCTTCCTTCCGGACCTGACCGGGTTGGCGAACGGCGCGTCCACCTCGGCTCCCGGCCGGGCATATGGCGATCTTGTACCCAAAGCGCAACCGACGCGTCGCAACCATGGATATCCGGGGCCTTGATATCCGCGTGCGCAAGCGCCACTCACGCTGCATGAGCCTGTTCCCCGAAGACGCCCCCTATCGCGTGCTGGCCCGCAAATACCGGCCGTCCGATTTCGGTGCGCTGATCGGGCAGGATGCCGTCGTCACCACGCTGGCAAACGCGATTCGCACCAACCGGCTGGCGCAGGCCTGGCTGCTCACCGGCGTGCGCGGCGTGGGCAAAACCTCCACGGCCCGCATCATCGCCAAGGCGCTCAACTGCATCGGGCCGGATGGCGCCGGCGGCCCCACCATCGAACCCTGCGGCGTCTGCGCCAACTGCACCGCCATCTCGGCGGGCCAGCATATCGACGTGGTGGAGATGGACGCCGCCTCCAACACCGGCGTCGACAACATCCGCGAGATCATCGAGGCCGTGCGCTATGCCTCCGTCTCGGCGCGCTACAAGGTCTATATCGTCGATGAAGTCCATATGCTGTCCAAGGGCGCGTTCAACGCGCTCCTGAAGACGCTCGAGGAACCGCCGCCGCATGTGAAGTTCATCTTCGCGACGACAGAGGTGCAGAAGGTTCCCGCCACCATCCTCAGCCGCTGCCAGCGCTTCGATCTGAAACGCGTGCCGACAGAGCTGCTGGCCGATCATTTCCGCAAGGTGACAGACGCAGAGGGCGCATCGGCAGAGGAGGAGGCGCTCGCGCTCATCGCCCGCGCGGCAGAAGGCAGCGTGCGCGACGGCCTTTCGATCCTCGATCAGGCCATCGCGCAGGCCGGCGCGGGCGAGGTGACGGCAGACGCCGTGCGCGACATGCTGGGCCTTGCCGACCGGGGCCGGATCGCCACACTCCTCGGCGCCATCCTGGCGGCAGACGCGCAGGCCGCGCTGGAGGCCGTCGATTCCGCCCATGGCGCAGGCGTCGATCCGCAGGCGCTCGTCGCCGGGCTGCTGGAAATGATCCACCTGACGGTCCGCGCCAAGCTGGCTGGCAGCGTCGATCCGGCCCTTCCCGAAGGGGACCGTCAGGCGATCCGGCAATGGGCGGCGGATCTCTCCTTCCCCGCGCTCCACCGGCTCTGGCAGCTGCTGCTGAAGGGCCATGCCGAAACCGGTCAGGCCCCCGCACCGCAGCAGGCCGCCGAAATGGCGATCCTGCGCTGCGTCCACGCGGCCGGCCTTCCGGATCCCGATCGGGTGGCAAAGCTGCTGGCCGATGGCGCAGTCCCCGTTGCCGCGCCTGCTGCCGCGCTCGCCGCCGCTCCGGCCCCTGCGCCCGTCGCCCGCGCAACCGCGCCGCTCGATCCGGCCGCCGTGGTCGCCCTGTTCGAATCGCATGTGGAACCGATGCTCGCAAAGCAGCTGCGCGATGAAGTGGCCATCAGCGTCCAGCCCGGCCTCCTCGTCCTCGGCCAGCTCGGCGCGCTCCCCGCCGGTTTCGCGGCCGATGTCCGCCGCCACCTGACGGACTGGACCGGACAGCCCTGGGATGTCCGCATCGAACCCGCCGCAGACGGCGCGGAAAGCCTGCGCATGATCGCAGACAGGGCGCGTGCCAACGCCCATGAAGCCGCAATGGCCGATCCCATGGTGCAGGCCATGCTCAACGAATTTCCCGGCGCCGAACTGCTGAGCCCGGCCCCGCCGCGCCCGTCGGTCGCCCCTCTCAGGAGTGCAAGTGCATGAAAAGCCTCGACGACATTCTGAAGATGGCAAACAATGTCCAGGCGCAGCTCGCCCAGGCGCAGGAAGGGCTCGACAAGATCGAGGTGGACGGCGTTTCGGGCGGCGGCCTGGTGAAAGTGAAGGCCTCGGCCAAGGGCCGCATCATCCGCATCGATATCGACCCCAGCCTGCTGACGCCGGAGTCGAAGGAAATGACGGAAGACCTGATCACCGCCGCCCTGAACGACGCCCGCGCCCGCGCCGATCAGGCCGCCCACACCGAAATGCAGAAGATGACGGCGGGCCTGCCCCTGCCGCCGGGCTTCAAGCTCTAACCGGCCAGCAGCTTTTCCGCCGCCGCCCGCGCCTCGGCGGTCACTTCCGCCCCTGAAAGCATGCGCGCCACTTCGTCGCGGCGCGCCGCTGCGTCCAGCGGCTCCACGCTGGTCGCCCCGCTCGCCTTGCTGATGCGCAGATGGTGTGCGCCTTCGGCCGCCACCTGCGGGCTGTGCGTCACCACCAGCACCTGCGCGCCGTCCGCCACCCGCGCCAGCCGGCTGCCGATGGCACTCGCCGTCGCGCCGCCCACGCCCCGGTCGATCTCGTCGAAGATCAGCGTGCCCGCGGTTCCCGTGCTCGCCAGCGCCACCTTCAGCGCCAGAATGAAACGGGAAAGCTCCCCGCCCGAGGCGATCTTCGTCAGCGGCCCAAAGTCGGTTCCCGCGTTGGTGGCGATCTCGAACCGCACCTGATCCGCCCCGGTCGCGCCCAGCGGGGCTTCGGCCACCACGGTGC
>NZ_JAYRCW010000101.1:0-368 GCF_041909755.1 Sandaracinobacter sp. | reverse complement strand
CGCGGAGTCCAGCTTCAGCGCGGGCAGGTCGGCGTTCACCGCCGCGTCCAGCCTCGCGCCCGCAGCCGCGCGCGCCGCGCTCAGCTTCGCGGCCAGTTGCGCCAGCGCCGCCCGCGCAGCGGCCTCGTCCTTCGCCAGCGCGTCGATCCGGTCGCCCGCCACCTCCAGCGCCGCCAGCCGCGCGGCAAGATCCGCCGCAAGCTCCGGCAGCGCCTCCACCTCCACGCGATGCTTGCGCGCCATCGCCCGCAGCTCGAACAGCCGCGCCTCCGCCGCCTCCAGCGCTTCGGGCGAAACCAGAAAGCGCGACCGCACCCGTTGCAGCGCCGCTTCCACGGAATCGCCCTCCACCAGCGCCCGGTCGATCG
>NZ_JAYRCW010000100.1:0-8699 GCF_041909755.1 Sandaracinobacter sp. | reverse complement strand
GAGGGTCGCGGATTCGCCCGTCGTCCCGCAAGGCACCAGCGCGCCAGAGCCTTCCGCGACCTGCCAGTCCACGAACGCCTCGAACGCTTTCTCGTCCACCCGGCCGTCGCGGAACGGGGTGACAAGCGCGGGGATGGAGCCTGTGATCAACGCCATGGAAAGATCCTCGGAAAGCGGCAGTTCGCCTCGCTTGCCCGGCAACAATCGCCCGGCAGCCTTGGCGCAAACGCCGCGCCTGCCTAAAGACTTCCCCATGTCCGTGCAACATCGCCTGTCGTTCGCCGTCGCGGCGCTCCTCGCCGCCGCCTCGCCTGCCCTTGCGCAATCCGATCCGGCCGCGCGCGCCTGGCTGGCCCAGCAGTTCGCCGCCTATCAGGCAGGCTCGTCCGCTGCACCTTCCGGCGCGCCAAACGCCACGGCGCAAAGCCTCGCCACCTGGGAATGGCTCCGCCGCGCCCCGCCCGCCGGCGTCAGCTACCCGCTCGCCGCGCAGGCGCAGTGGCTTGCGAACCACCCCGGCTGGCCCGGACACACTGCCATCCGCCGCCGCGCCGAAACCCAGGCGGCCGATCCGGCGAAATCGTCCGATGGCGAAGCGCTCGCCTTCTTCCGCGCCGTCCCGCCCGCCACCTCGGCCGGGCAGGCGCGCCACGCCCTCCTCCTCTCCGGCCCGGAAGCGCTTGCACAGGCCCGGGCAGCCTGGGCGCGCCCTTCCGTCCCGCCAGAGCTTGAATCCGCCCTCCTCGCCCGCTTCGGTTCAATGTTCACCCGTGCCGATCACGCCGCCCGCGCCGACGCCCTCATCTGGGCCGGGCAGACCACGGCCGCCGCCCGCCTGCTGCCCTTCCTCGATGATGAAGCCCGCGCCCTCGCGCAGGCCCGCATCGCGCTGCGCACCGGCGCCGCCGATGCAGAGGCGCGCGCCGCCTCCGTCCCCGCGAAGCACCGCCGCGATCCCGGCCTCACGCATGATCGTTCGCTCTTCCTCGAACGCAAGGGCCGCCTCGCCGAAGCCGAAGCGCTGCTCGCCGCCGGGGATACGAATGCCGGCGTCACCGCGCCCGAAACCTGGCTCGAACGCCGCCTCACCCTTGGCCGCGCGGCGATGCGCCGGGGCGACCATCTCACCGCCTATCGCATCCTGTCCAACCACAAGGCCGTGGCGCCGGGCGCGAACCCCGCCACCCTGCCCCTCTCCGTCCGCGTCGACCTGTCCGATACGGACTGGCTCGCCGGCTGGATCGCACTCAGGAAGCTCGACCGCCCCGATCACGCGCAGCAGCATTTCACCCGCTTCAACGCCACCGTCACCACCCCCATCAGCCAGACACGCGGCGATTACTGGCTGGGCCGCGCGGAAAAGGCGCGCGGCCAGCAGGCGGCTGCCACGGCGGCCTTCGAACGCGCCGCCCGCCACAGCGATTATTACTACGGCCAGCTCGCGGCAGAGGAACTGGGCCGCGCCCCGGCCCTGCCCATGGTGCCACGCATCCAGCCCACCGCGGCAGACCGGCAGCGGGTCGAAGGCTCGTCCATGGGCCAGGCCCTGAAGCTGCTGGTCGATGGCGGAGAGGCGGTCCGCGCCTCGCTCTTCACCCGGGCGCTGGCAGACAGCCTCGAAACCCCCGCCCAGGCCCGCGCGGCGGCCGAATATGGCAAGGCGCTGAACCGCCCCGATCTCGGCGTCTGGACATGGAAGGCCGCCCGCCCGCGCGGCGACCTCTCCACCTTCGATCTCGCCTACCCGCGCCTGCCCGCCAGCGCGCCCGTGCCGCCTGCGGACTGGCTGATCAGCCACGCCATCGCCCGGCAGGAATCGAGCTTCGACCGCACGGCCCTCTCCTCGGCCGGCGCGCGCGGCCTGATGCAGCTGATGCCCGCCACCGCGCAGGATGTCGCGAACAAGCTGGGCCTGCCCTACAGCCCGCAGCGCCTTTTCGACGATCCGGCCTACAACGTCACGCTGGGCAGCTATTACATCCGCCTCCGCCGCGACAATTTCTCGAACGCGATGATGGCGATCGCCGCCTACAACGCGGGCGCGGGCAATGTGCGCAAATGGATCGGCATGAACGGCGATCCGCGCGGCGGCACCACCCATGATCTGGTGGACTGGGTGGAAATGATCCCGATCAGCGAAACCCGCACCTATGTGCAGCGCGTCAGCGAAAACGCCGTCGTCTATTCCCTGCTGGAACCCACGCGTCAGGGCGCGCAGCCCCGCATTTCCCAATGGCTGAAGAACCCCTGAGGTGAGCGACCCCATCACCCCGGCGGGCATGGCCGCGCTGAAGGCCCGCTACGATCATCTGTTCACCACCGAACGGCCGCAGATGGTGGAGGTGGTCAGCTGGGCGGCGGGCAACGGCGACCGCTCCGAAAACGGTGATTATCTCTATGGCCGCAAGCGCCTGAGAGAGATCGACCGCGAACTCGCCCACCTCGCCCGCCGCATGAAGGACGTGACGGTGGTGGATCCCGCGCGCCAGCCGGATAAAAGCCGCATCTTCTTCGGCGCCACCGTGAAGCTGGTGGAAGTTCTGGAAAATGGCGACGACCGCGAACAGACCCTCACCCTCGTCGGCCGCGACGAGGCCGACGCCACCAACGGCCGCATCGCCTGGAACAGCCCCGTCGCCACCGCCCTGAAAGGCGCAAAGGTGGGCGACACCCGAACCGCCCGCCTGCCCGCCGGCGAACGCGATCTGGACGTGCTGGCGATCAGCTACCCGGGCTGAGAACAAGGCACACCTCCGTCAGCCGGGCCGTGCCCGGCTCCACCAGAACAAGCCCCTCCCCTTCAGGGGAGGGGTTGGGGTGGGGGCGCCACACCCGCACACCGCCCGCACATCGTGCCGCGCCCTATCCTCGCCCGCTCAGCCTGCACCACCCGCCCGGCCCACACCACCCGCTCAGCTTGCGTCGCCCGCTCAGCCTGAGCCTGTCGAAGGCCCCCGCTCAGTTCGCAACACCCGCTCAGCCTGAGCTTGTCGAAGGCCCACCCGCAAAAGCACCCCGAACAAGCAGCCGCTGGTGGCGGAAAATGATGGGTCGCACCGATGCTCAGGCACTATGCGCATGGGCCCGAGTTGGATGAGCCGCTGATCTGGTACGAAGGCGCCGGGCACACCGCGAACAGGCTCACGAACATCAGCCATGGCGACTGCTAACGAGACGGCGGTCGTCGGGGAGGCTGACACCGCCGGTGGAAATCGCCTCTGACCACATTGCTGCGGCGATGGCGCATCTTCAGGAAGACCGCCGTTCATAGGCGAGTTGCATCAGCTCACGCAGGATTTCGGTCTTGCTCTTTACCTGCTCCTTCGTGAGCCGCAGGCGGTAGAGGCCCCACCGCTTGTTGTATTCCAGCGTCTCAATGCCTGACTCGTCGATCTTCGCGTCCAATTCGTCCGTTTGCGGCAGCTTAAGCTCGAAGTTGATGTTGCTCTTCTTCGGGCGGAAACTGACGAAGTTGAACGGCTGGCCCTCGCGGGACAGGCCGATGTAGAACTTGTTGTATTTAAGTTCGAGCGTCGGATCGAACTGCTTGACCAGCACAAGGAGATCGTCGGCAAGGGCGACGGTCGCCTTGGTCGCCCGCTTCTCCCAATAATCGCGGTCGGTCGGGGCGGCGTCCGCGTCTTCGTCCTCGTCCACGAGTCCGCGCGTCATCTCGTCCATGACGGTCGTGAAGACGAGAGTGATGTTCTCACCGATGCGAAGCGCCTGCATCTGTATGGCGATGAGCGGGATCGTGCCGTTAAACAGGGAAATGACGTTCAGGAAGCGGCTGGTAATGTCTTCGGCGACAATCACCGCGCAGTGGTCATACTGTGGGTAGCGCTTTCGCTATATATCCCAATACTCGATGGTGCGGATGATGTGCGCCTCATCGGTCGAGCCAAGCTGCAACTCCACCTCATACCGCCGCTTCGTCTCTACATCCTGCAACAGGAGATCAAGTCTCCCCGCGCGCGGGTGAATGCGCTCCTGATCTCGAAGAACTAGGTCACCCAAGCCGAGGATCGAGGGATCTTCCGCAATCAATTGCTGAACCCACTTCTCCGAATACTCGGGATGAGTTCGCAGCCACAACCGTTCCGGCTTCACATAATTCTTCGACACGCTTGGAGCTCCCCGTTTTACCTCAATCCTCTTAGTCGCTGCCTCACAACTACGCCAACCCCTAGTCGGCTCCTGTTAATTTGATCCTTGCCCGAAAGCGGGGGAGTTTCAGGGACATTATGCTATTCGGCTACCGCCCACTACCGGGCATCCAGCAGGCATGATCTCCAACAAATCCAACAGCTTTCACCCTTAATCTGTTGAAATCAAAGTGTAGGGAAATGTTCCACGTGGAACAACCAATGTGGTTATCTGCCAGCAGAGCGTCCGGCCACGGCTATTTCGGCTTCAGGGCAACCCCCAGCTCCTTCTCGGCCAGCTTCCGCAGCTCCGGGGTCAGCGGCGGGTCGGTCAGGTCCACGTCGCGGGCCAGTTCGTCCGCCAGGATCTTCAGCCCCTCGATCCGTGCCTGCTTCTTGTGGTTCGCGCCGATGATGTGCCAGCGCGCATGCTCGCTGTCGGTGCGCTCGAACATCTCCTCATAGGCCGTCAGATAGGCCGCCCGCTTCGCCCGGTTGCGGAAATCCTCCGCTGAAACCTTCCAGCGCTTCCACGGCTGCTCCAGCCGGTCGATCAGCCGCTTGTCCTGCTCGTCCTGGCTCACATGCAGGAACAGCTTCACCAGCCTCGTGCCGTGCGTCACCAGCGTCGATTCAAAGGCGTTGATCTCGCCATAGGCCCGGCCCCAGTCCTCGGGGCTGGCGAAGCCTTCCACCCGCTCCACCGCCACCCGGCCGTACCAGCTGCGGTCGAACACCGTCCAGTTGCCCTTTTCCGGCAGCTGCGCCCAGAAACGGGTCAGATAATGCTGCCTGCGCTCATGCTCGTTGGGCGCCGCGATCGGCACCACTTTCAGGAAGCGCGGATCCATCTCGGCCGTCAGCCGCTTGATCAGGCCGCCCTTCCCCGCCGCGTCCCAGCCTTCCAGCACGATCACGGCGGCCCGTTGCTGGCGATGATAGGCGATCAGGATCTCGAACAGCCGCAGCTGAAGCTGCTTCTCGATCTGCTCATGGTCGTCAGGCGCCCGCCGATGCTCAACCGCGTCGAGCCGGCCGCCGTCCATCAGGCGGCTTTCTTCCCGGCCTTTTCGCGGCGCGCCTTTTCCAGCTTCTTCAGCACCATGTCCCGCTTCAGGCGCGACAGATGGTCGATGAAGAGGATGCCGTCCAGATGATCCATCTCGTGCTGAAGGCAGGTCGCCGTCAGGCTGTCCAGCACTTCGTCATGCGCCACGCCATTCTCGTCCAGCCAGCGGGCGCGCACCACGGCGGGCCGCTCCACATCGGCATATTGGCCGGGCACCGAAAGACAGCCCTCGTTATAGACGCTGTAATCCTCGCTTGGATCCAGGATTTCCGGGTTGATGAACACGCGGGGGTTCCTGCCCGGATTGCCCTCCGCATCCTCCGGCCCGTCGCCCAGATCCATCACCAGCAGCCGGATCGGCACATCCACCTGCGCCGCCGCCAGCCCGATGCCGGGCGCATCATACATCGTCTCGAACATGTCCGCGATCAGCGCGCGGATCTCGTCCGTCACCTCCGCCACGGGTTCGGAAATGCGGCGCAGGCGCGGATCGGGCACTTCAAGGATGGTCAGGATGGCCATTCCCCCTAGCTAGGAAGCAGCGCCGCCCCGGTCAAGCCGCAGCCCTCCGGCTGCGATGGGCCGTACCTAAAGCGGCCGCCGCAGCCGCAGGGCCTGCGCCAGCGTGCCTTCATCCAGATAGTCCAGCTCGCCCCCCACCGGCACGCCATGCGCCAGCTGCGTCACCTTCGCGCCCAACCCCTCCACCGCATCGGCCACGAAATGCGCCGTCGTCTGCCCTTCCAGCGTGGCGTTCATCGCCAGCACCACTTCCGTAACAGGCGGATCACCCGCCACCCGCTCTTTCAGCGCCGCGATCGAAAGATCATCCGGCCCCACCCCATCGAGCGCGGACAGCGTGCCGCCAAGCACATGATACCGGCCTGAAAACAGCCGCCCCCGTTCCAGCGCCCACAGGTCCGCCACATCGGCCACCACGCACAACATCGCAGGATCGCGCCGCGGATCGGTGCATATGCGGCAGGGGTTCGCCGTATCCAGATTGCCGCACACCGCACAGGCGGACAGCGCCGAATCCACCCGCTGCAACGCCGCCATCAGCGGCTTCAACTGGGTTTCCCGGTTCTTCATCAGCTGCAAAACCACCCGCCGCGCCGATCTGGGCCCCAGGCCGGGCAGCCGGGCGATCAGCGCTGTCAGTTGCTGCAATGCGTCGTCCATTCTATCGGCTCTGCCATGCGAATTGCCTTCATGGGAACCCCGGATTTCGCCGTCGCCGCGCTGGACGCCCTTGTCGGGGCCGGCCACGAGGTCGCCGCCGTCTATACCCAGCCGCCCCGCCCCGCGAACCGGGGGCGGCTGACGCCATCGCCCGTCCACCGCCGGGCAGAGGAGCTGGGCCTTCCCGTCCGCACCCCCGAAACCCTGAAGGGAGAGGAGGAAAAGGCCGCATTCGTCGCCCTCGATCTGGATTGCGCCGTGGTCGCCGCCTATGGCCTGCTGCTGCCCAGGGCGATCCTGGAGGCGCCGCGGCACGGATGCCTCAACATCCATGCCTCGCTGCTGCCCCGCTGGCGCGGGGCCGCCCCCATCCAGCGCGCGATCCTGGCCGGAGACGCGGAGACCGGCGTTGCGATCATGCAGATGGAAAAGGGGCTGGATACCGGCCCTGTTCGGCTGGAAGGCAGGATCCCGATCGGCCGGGAAACCGCCGGAGAGCTGACCGATGCGCTGGCGGCTCTTGGCGCCAGACTGATGCTGGACGTGCTGGCCGACCTGCCCGGCCATCCGGCGGTCCCGCAGCCGGATCAGGGCGTCAGCTATGCCCACAAGATCGACAAGGGCGAGGCCCGGATCGACTGGTCCGTGCCGGCCATGGACATCGACAGGCTGGTGCGGGCGATGCAGCCCAGCCCCGGCGCCTGGTTCGAAAGCGGCGGCCAGCGGGTGAAACTGATCGCCGCCGGGCCTGCAGAAGGCGCCGGCCCGCCCGGCCAGTTCATCGGCAACGATCTGGTGGCGGCAGGTAGCGGCGCCATCCGGCTGCTGACCGTCCAGCCCGAGGGCAAGGGCCGGATGCCCGCAGCCGACTGGCTTCGCGGCCGCCGCCTGCAACCGGGTGACCCGGTTTGACCCGCCGCGTCCGCTTCATCCTGGAATGGGATGGCCGCCCGTTCATGGGCTGGCAGCGGCAGCCCCATGGCCCTTCGGTGCAGGAAGCGGTGGAAACCGCCCTGGCCCACATCACCGGCGAAGACGCGGTCGTCCACGCCGCCGGGCGGACGGATGCCGGCGTTCATGCCAGCGGCATGGTCGCCCATGCCGAGCTGGAGACGGAGTTGAGCGCCTTCCGGCTGATGGAAGGGGTGAACGCCCGGCTGAAGCTGGCGGGCCAGCCGGTCGCGGTGCTGGAGGCGGAGGACGCCCCGGCGGATTTCCACGCCCGTTTTTCCTGCACCGGCCGGGCCTATGACTACCGGATCCTCTGCCGCCGTGCGCCGCTGACCTGGAACGACGGGCTGGTGTGGCGGCGGCCCAAGCCGCTGGAGATCGGGGCGATGGCGGAGGCAGCCGCCCTGCTGGTGGGACGGCATGACTTCACCACCTTCCGCCATGTCCACTGCCAGGCGCAAAGCCCGGTCAAGACACTGGACAGGCTGGAGATTTCGGAATCCGGCCAGACGGTGACGATCCATGCCGCCGCGCGGTCCTTCCTGCACCACCAGGTGCGGTCGATGGTGGGTGCGCTGGTGCTGGTGGGCGAAGGGCGATGGGGCCCGGCCGACGTGAAGGCCGCGCTGGAGGCCCGGAACCGGGCCGCGCTGAAGCTGAATGCCCCGCCGGACGGGCTGTGGTTCGTGCGGGCCACTTATGGCCAAGCGTCGGAATAATTTACAGAAGTTGTGCCTGCCCTGCGTTTAACCTGTTGAATTCGTGCAATGGTTAAATTGGCACGAACATTGCATGGTTTCCGCCGGGGTTCGCGTTAACTATTTGGAAGCAGGCAACGAGCGTGAATGGGATGCAGGAACGACCAAAGTCCGGCGTCCGAGGCGTTGTCCTCGTGTGGATCATCGGGCTGACGCTCGGTGTCGTTGCCGGAGCTGCGACCGCGATGCTGCTGATGCCCGCCGAAGGCCGGGGCAGCGACCGGGCCATGATATCGGAGCGTTTCCGGACACCCTGACCGGGCAGGCCTTCCTCAGACCAGAAGTTCCAGCGGTGGCGGGTGGCCCAGAAAGGCCTCCGGGCTGGCGGAGCGGCCATAGGCGCCGGCCATGAACAGCGCGATCAGGTCGCCCACCTCGCCGGCGGGCAGCGAAACCTTGTCCGCCAACCGGTCGAGCGGGGTGCAGAGGCAGCCGACGATGGACAGGATTTCCTCGGGCCCGGCCGAGCGGCTCGCGTTCGCGACCGGATAATTGCGGCGGATGACCGTGCCGAAATTGCCCGTTGCCGCCAGCTGGTGGTGGAGGCCGCCGTCCGTCACCAGGAATGTCTCTCCGCCGGATTGCTTCCGGTCC
>NZ_JAYRCW010000099.1:0-8930 GCF_041909755.1 Sandaracinobacter sp. | reverse complement strand
ACCGGGCGGCGGCCGGAACCGCGATGCGCCTCTCCCCCGGGTTCGCCGAGGTGGTGGCGACTGCGCTGGACGTGGCGCAGGCAAGCGAAGGGGCCTTTGATCCGGGGCTTGCCGCGCTGTCCGACAAATGGGGGTTCGGCCCCGGCGGCGCCCGGGAAGGGGCGCGGGCCGGGGGCTGGCGCGGCCTGAAGCTGGAAGGGAACCTGCTGACGCAGCCGGGCGATGTCGCGCTGGACCTGAACGCGATCGCCAAGGGGCAGGCGGTGGACCGGGCGGCCGAAGCGCTGCTGGCGGCGGGCGCGACGCAGTTCCTGATCGGCATCGGCGGCGAATATCGCGGCGAGGGCGTCCGCCCCGACGGCCAGCCCTGGTGGGTGGAGATCGAGCAGCCGCCCGGCGCCGCGCTCGCCCCGTTGCGCGTGGCGCTGGCGGGGCTGTCCGTCGCAACGTCCGGCGATTACCGGCGCGCGCTGATGCAGGGCGGCCAGCGCCTCTCGCACAGTCTCGATCCCGCAACCGGCGCGCCCATCGCGGACGGCGTCGCCTCAGTCGCGGTGCTGGGGCCGCGCTGCATGCAGGCCGACGCGCAGGCAACCGCGATCACCGTGCTCGGCCCGGATCGCGGCTTCGAATGGGCCGCCTCGCAGGGCCTCGCGGCGCAGATCATCCTGCGCGAAGGCGGGTCGTTCCGCGAACGGCTGACGCCCGCGCTCGCCCGGATGCTGGGCTAGGGGCCGCCGCCCGCTCCTCCGTTCGGGCTCATCGGCTCTTTAGGGGCCTAAGGGGGAAGTTTCTTCCCACCCCCACCGCCGCAGGTCTATGTCGCTGGACAGGAGACTGATTTGACCCGCCTGCTCACCCATCTGGACCGGCTCGAAGCCGAAGCGATCCACATCTTCCGCGAAGTCGTGGCCGAAACCGAACGCCCGGTGATGCTCTATTCCATCGGCAAGGATTCGGCGGTGATGCTGCACCTTGCGAAAAAGGCCTTCTTCCCCGCCCCGCCGCCCTTCCCGCTGCTGCATGTGGATACCAGCTGGAAGTTCCGCGACATGTACGCCCTGCGCGAAAAGGCCGCGAAGGACGCCGGGATGGAGCTGCTGGTGTGGCAGAACCCCGAGGCGAAGGCGCGCAACATCAACCCCTTCCAGCACGGCCCGCTCCACACCGACATGTGGAAGACGGAAGGGCTGAAGCAGGCGCTGGACAACTGGAATTTCGACGCGGCCTTCGGCGGCGCCCGCCGCGACGAGGAAAAGAGCCGGGCGAAGGAACGCATCTTCTCGTTCCGGGATCGCGCCCATGGCTGGAACCCGAAGGCGCAGCGGCCGGAGCTGTGGAACCTTTATAACGCCCGCAAGGCAAAGGGTGAATCCATCCGCGTCTTCCCCATCAGCAACTGGACCGAACTCGACGTCTGGCAATATATCCAGCTGAACGGGATCGAGATCGTGCCGCTCTATTTCGCGGCCCCGCGCCCCACCTTCGTGCAGGATGGCCAGCTGTTCATGGCCGACGATCCAGGCCGGATGGAACAGGTGCTGGGCCACCGGCCCGATCTCGTCGAACGGTCGGTCCGCTTCCGCACGCTGGGCTGCTGGCCGCTGACGGGCGCGGTCGAAAGCGAGGCCGCGACGCTGAACGACGTGATCCGGGAAATGCTGCTGACCACCACGTCGGAACGGCAGGGCCGCGTGATCGACAGGGACGCCGGCGACGCCAGCATGGAAAAGAAGAAGCAGGAGGGCTATTTCTGATGGCCGACGCCCCCCGCACGGAGGCCGCCCCGGCCTATCAGGCCGATGCCCTCATCGCCGAGGATATCGAAGCCTATCTGAGGCTTCACCAGCAGAAGTCGCTGCTGCGCTTCATCACCTGCGGCTCGGTGGATGATGGCAAGTCCACCCTGATCGGCCGGCTCCTCTATGATTCGAAGATGATCTTCGAAGATCAGCTGAGCGCGCTGGAGGCGGATTCGAAGCGCGTCGGCACGCAGGGGCAGGAGATCGACTTCGCCCTGCTGGTCGACGGCCTCGCGGCAGAGCGCGAACAGGGCATCACCATCGATGTCGCCTATCGCTTCTTCGCCACCGAAAGTCGCAAGTTCATCGTGGCCGATACGCCGGGCCACGAACAATATACCCGCAACATGGTCACCGGCGCCTCCACCGCCGACCTCGCCGTGATCCTCGTCGATGCGCGCAAGGGCATCCTCACCCAGACGCGGCGTCACAGCTGGCTCGCCCACCTGATCGGCATCCGCCACCTGGTGCTGGCGGTGAACAAGATGGATCTGGTGGATTACAGCCAGGCCGATTTCGACGCGATCGTCGCGGATTACGCCGCCTTCGCGCAGGGCATCGGCATCACCGGCTTCACCGCCATCCCGATCTCCGGCTTCCGGGGCGACAACATCACCGCGCCCTCTGCCAACACGCCCTGGTATCAGGGCCCCAGCCTCATCCGGCACCTGGAAACGGTGGAGGTAAACGCCGTCGCCGATCAGGCGCGCCCGTTCCGCATGCCGGTGCAGTGGGTGAACCGCCCCGATCTCGATTTCCGCGGCTTTGCCGGGCTGGTTTCGGGCGGCAGCATCCGCCCGGGGGATGCGGTGCGCATCCTCCCCTCGGGCAAGACCAGCCGCATCGCCCGCATCGTCACGATGGATGGCGATCTGGATGTCGCGGTCGCCGGCCAGTCCGTCACCCTGACGCTGGCCGACGAGGTGGATTGCTCGCGCGGGGACGTGATCGCCGCGGCAGACGCCCCGCCCGAAGTGTCGGACCGGTTCGAAGCCACGCTGGTGTGGATGGACGAGGCCGATCTGGTGCCCGGCCGCGCCTATTGGCTGAAGCTCGGCACGCAGACGGTGTCGGCCACGATCCAGCCGCCCAAATATCAGGTGAACGTCAACAGCCTCGAACATCTCGCCGCGAAAACGCTGGAGCTGAACGCCATCGGCGTCGTCGAGGTGGCGACAGACCGGCGCATCATCTTCGAACCCTATGCCGAAAGCCGCGCGCTGGGCGGCTTCATCCTGATCGACAAGCTGACGAACGCCACGGTTGCCGCCGGCATGCTGCATTTCGCGCTGCGCCGGGCGCAGAATGTCCACTGGCAGGCGCTGGACATCACGCGCGAGGCGCGGGCCGCGCTGAAGAACCAGAAGCCCGCCGTGCTGTGGTTCACCGGCCTGTCCGGCTCGGGCAAGTCCACCATCGCCAACCTCGTCGAAAAGAAGCTGCACCGGATGAACCGGCACACCTTCCTGCTCGACGGAGACAATGTGCGCCACGGCCTCAACAAGGACCTGGGCTTCACCGAGGCTGACCGGATCGAGAACATCCGCCGCGTGGGCGAAGTGGCGCGGCTGATGGCGGATGCCGGCCTCATCGTGATCACCGCCTTCATCAGCCCGTTCCGCGCCGAGCGCGACATGGTGCGCGCCATGCTGCCCGAAGGCGAGTTCCTGGAAATCCACATCGACACGCCGCTCAGCGTCGCGGAAGCGCGCGACGTGAAGGGCCTCTACCGCAAGGCCCGCGAAGGCAAGCTCAGGAACTTCACCGGCATCGACAGCCCCTATGAAGCCCCCGAAGCCCCGGAAATCCGCATCGACACCCAGGCCCTGTCCCCGGAACAGGCCGCAGACCTGATCGTGGACCGCCTGCTGGGCGATTGAGGCGGGCGGTGCGCCGGGGCCAGCCTCCGGCACAGCCCTCGCCGCGAACAACCCCAACCCAGGCCCGCAAGGGCCCGCAAGCCCGACCGCGCGCCGGCCCAAATGGGCCGCCCCCTGTGGAGGCTTCGCCGTGAGCAGAAAAAGCTGGCGGTGGAAGCAGTCCGCCGCGAACTGGACTTCGCTGATTAAGCGCGCCGTGCCTAGGTTACATGGCTTGGCTTGGAAGGGACGAGAAGTCTGAAGTTCGAGGGGTGAAGGCCATGGTTAGAGTTGAAGTATGACGAGTGAGTATAATGTCCCCGCAATTTCGTTCGACACCGAGATGATCGACCCCCGCTCGTCCGCATGCAGCCAGCGCTTGTGCCGGTGCCGGAGCCCTCATACCACACCAGAGGCTCGTCGCACCGGGGCCGTCCACATAGCGGCCAAGTCAATCATATCTGCCTACCCCGGATTTTGTAAAATGAATTGACCGATGAGTTGTCGCCGAGCGTCACCCGCCGTTTGCATATTCTAGTAATTGATCGCTTGCTTCTGCCAGATAAATTTATTGACCGTCACTAACACGGGATGAATCGGCCGGTGCTCATCGAACAGTCATTCTTCTCGCTACCCGAAGTCCTTCACGGATCGGGCTATCAGACGCAGAGTTATGAGTCTGGGATTGTCTCGGCGCTGACCCTCTCGCTGCTTCAGGTGCTGAACGGGCGCAACGTGCCGAGCCGAACCTTCCCGGATATCACTCGGCCTAATGTTCTTTCGCGCTCCTACCCTAGCGGAATACAGCTCCGGCTTGGTGCAGATTTGCGCTATCGAATAGATATACCTGCCAACACCTTCCAGCTTCGTACTCCTGAAACAATTCACTTCAGGGGTGGAAAGGGGAATATGTGTCCGACCGGGTGAATGATATTCTTCTCAACGCAGAGAAGATAATAGTCCCCTTTGAGGAAATTAGGGGGGATCGGCAGGTATCATCGTTGGTGGCCCTCGTTGGCGGCATCTATACGGTGTACTCATTGACTGAGAACGAGAAGGATATTGGTCCCGTCAAGATCACTAGGTCAGACCTGACAAGCGATAGGATCAAGGTCTGGCTTAGTGAGCAGGAAGGTCAATACGCGGAGGTATCCCCTAGGGAGGTCCGCATCACGGAATGGAGCTTTTGGCATGAGGGCCAGATCGAGACCGTGATCTATGGCATCGCGCTGTTAGGCTCGGACGGTCGCGCTCTGCGGCTGTGTCGGGAAGGTGCGGCGTATCCCTATGGCCTCCTTCTCAAGGACAGCTCGGACGTTGGGGAGGCGGTAGATTTTGCGAAAGCAAGATAGAAGGAATGGCACCCTGCCCGCTGGTTGGGGTGCCATAACTTGTTGTCTGCACATCTCTTTTGGGTGGCCCGTTGCTTCGCCGTTATGTGCACGGCCCCGGTGTGGACGAGCCGCTGCTGTGGTATGAGGGCACCAGCACCGGCGACAGGCGCTGGCTGCACGCGGACGAGCGGGGGTCGATCATCGCGGTGTCGAACGGGTCTGGCACGGTGACGAACATCAACAGCTATGATGAGTATGGCATCCCCGGCCCCGCCAACATCGGCCGGTTCCAGTACACCGGCCAGGCCTGGCTCCCCGAGTTCGGGCTCTACCACTACAAGGCCCGGGCCTATTCCCCCACGCTCGGCCGCTTCCTGCAGACGGACCCCATCGGATATGGCGATGGCATGAATATCTATGCCTATGTGGGCGGGGATCCGGTGAATGGAAGGGATTCTACGGGGTTGGCGACCGATCCCAAGGCTTCAAATGCAACCGAAGCCCCAGACATTCCGTCTCCGGACATTATCGTTCGATCGGAAATCTGTCAGCCGGGAGACGGCAGCGTCTGCAATGTGGGCCTTCATGGCGAGCTCATGATCGTAGATATACTGCGGTTTGTTTCCACCCCCCTTCGCGTGTTTTCGAGAGGCGGTAGTGGGGGAGGAGGGGGAAGGCCGCAAAGTGCGAATGACGATCCGCCACCCTGCAATCTTGCTCAACGTGGCCTTCAAAAACTGGGCAGTTATGGCGTAAAGCTTGGCGGGGATGTCACTACTGCAGGACTGGTAATCACAGGTGGTGGGCTCGCGGTCGCGGGGGCGAGCGCTAGTACAGTGGTTTTGGCTCCTGGTGGCGTTTTGCTTGGTGGCTCGATTGCTACTGGTGGCGCTAATGTCACGGCGGGCGGTGGCGTAATAGGGACAGGAGGGGCACTGCTTACGCTTGCCGGTGGCTCGGGCAAGGCAGCGGTATCCGACTTGACTAGCAGAGTAGTATCCAGTCGCATACCCAAGAGCTTCGGCGGCGAGATTATCAGCAATCTCGTAGGACGAGCGGTGGATGCCATCCCGTTTGAGTTCAGAATATGCAAGTAAAGTCCGTCTACATAGGGGCAGCAGTATCTTTCCTTTTCTTCTTGGCAACTATCGTGATCTCACAGGTCGCGAGCGATTGGATATCGCAATATCCTATTCTAACTAATGTGTATCTGGGCATAGCAGCTGCTTCAGTTTTGGGCTGTGCCTACTTTCTACCTAGGGCGGTGTGGGCCTTCATTCGATCCAAAAGATAGGGCGCTTCAGTATGGTCACGGCCCCGGTGTGGACGAGCCATTGCTGTGGTATGAGGGCTCGGGCACCGGCGACAGGCGCTGGCTGCACGCGGACGAGCGGGGGTCGATCATCGCGGTGTCGAACGGGTCTGGCACGGTGACGAACATCAACAGCTATGATGGAGCCGAAGGCGTGGCGCAGCCACAATATGGCATCCCCGGCCCCGCCAACGTCGGTCGGTTCCAGTACACCGGACAGGCCTGGATCCCGGAGCTGGGCATGTATTACTACAAGGCCCGGATCTACTCCCCGTCGCTCGGCCGGTTCCTGCAGACAGACCCCATCGGATAAGCGCCTGCAGGACCTGGACATGATGGACCCCACCAAGATCCGGCGCTGGGTGAAAGATCAACTGGCGCTCGGGGGGCGCGAGAGTTTTCGGCGCGTGTATTCAGCCGCGTATCGTGCCCAGTGCCCGTTCCCGGAACTGGATGACTGGCACCAGTTCCGAATCCCGACGGAGGTCGCGGAGCTTTTCGAACAATCTGGGATGTCTTCGGAAGAATTTGTGGAATGCTATGCGACCGCGCTGATCGACGCTGGCAGCCATTTGGGTTGGGATATATCTATGCTGCGACGCAGCCTTGAGATGTGGCAAGCCTACAAGAAGAGGGTCGAGAATCTCGGACTCAAGGGTTGGTCCACTTCTGTCCGGTTGAGGTGATGATCAATGCTGTTTGTGCGATTGACCGGAATGGACTGGATTTGCGGACTCCCTTTGTGCATGGAGTGTGAACCGCCTTGGGTGCGCCCAGCGCTGTGCCGATCCTGGCGGTGGCGGATGAAGGCCAGCGAATAGCGCAGGAGGGGCGGCCGGGTATTCTTGCCGCCCCTTCAATTTGCGTTGCGGTAAACAGGTGGCTCCGGAACGGGTTACATTGTCGCTGCCGCGAAATCAGGCAACCTATCGGTACTGCGGCCGGCAGCTTCGTCGGGCAGTCCGGACTGTAGGCTATTGAGAGGCCGAAATGGGCAAAGCGGACGCTGTCTATCGTTGGGGCCTATTATGGTTGTAAGTCCAGCATACGCCGTGCCCATGCAGTTTTGGCGGTTATCGCCACGCTGGAACCATGCATTTGCGATTTGCCTGACCAAAGAGTCAGGCGCCTTTTTGAAGTTGGAGCCGCCCAAAGATAATCCCGAAAGCTGCCGTTCGTTAGCCCGGCGACGGTCGAAGGGTTGGCAGGGGAAACGAGGCCACATCGAGAGTGTGACAGGCCCGGCTACTGAAACTTCTCCGCGATATCCCGTCGCCCGGATGGGTCGGAATGTGTGATCTTGTCGTCCTTGGGATAATGGAAGCCCGACACGTAAAGGTCGTGGTTGCCGATCTCGACGCGTATCGACAGCTCCATTCCGTCGCCCCAGGTATCGCGTATGCCAGCCTTGCAGGTCTCGCCGCGCAGTTCGAACTCGAATGACGGGCTCTCGCCGTCCCATGCGTCGATGGCGGAGCGCAAGAGTGTACCGGCGATCGCGCCCCGCTTCTTGGGGGATAGCATGTCGAGCGAGAATTCGAGGATGGGGCCGAACATCCCACTGGCGTTCATCGCCTCCAGGATTTTGCGCATGTGGAGGCCGGCATGCTGGTTCACGAATAGCGACGAGCGGGAGCCGTGTGGACCGCCAAGGATGTTCGGGCGAATGTTCCACCACGTCTCGGCCACCTGCGCGCCGTCGGCGGCCGCGGCGGTGTTCTGGGAGAACCACGCGATGGCGTCACGGCTGCGGATGGTGCCGTCAGCCTCCAGTTCCACGTTCATCGCGACGACTACGACGGGATGGGCATTGTCCGCATAGAGTGGAGCATCCAACCGGCGGGCGTATAGGCCCGTGATTTTTCCTACAGTCTCAACCAGCCTGTCAGCCCGCTCACGCGAATAGGGGCAGGTGACGAAGCCACGGACAAACTCCTGGGTGTGGTCGACGCCGGCATAGGCCTTCACTTCGGTCAGGCTGGACGGCTGCTCGGACGTGCCCCGGGTGGGTGCGGTCAGGATCGGGTGCCAGTCAGGATAGCGATCCACCGCACCGCCCAACTCCTGGATCAGTTCGTCTACCAGCGCGCGACCGGCATCCTGATCGCTCAGGTTCTTGGTTAGGTAGGTGATTGCCTGGGCGTTCTGTTGGGCGGCGACGGCGGGCGAGCGGAACTCCATGGCAACATCCATTCACGTAGAATTACTGTTTGACGTAATTATGCCATGTTACGTAATATTGCAATATCGTGATGCGATGGAAGAGCGCCGCCCGGAGGGCGCGATGTCGGACATTGGTGACGACGAGGATGTGGAACGGGTCTGCCGCGGCTGCGTCGGTGAGGACTCCTGCGCGGGGTGATCGATCGCAACGGCGTCGTCGCGGAGTGCGCGTTCTACGGGGCCGATGAGGATCCGGTGTGGCAGCAAAGGGCTGGGCGGGGGATTGGCTTTGAAGGGCGCCAGATGGAAGCGTGAGTCATTCGGAACTAGACAATGTAAGCATACAACGATATCGTTGTGTAGTGATACCTTCTCTTGTCAGCGTCGCTGCAGATGCACCTTGGCCGGTTCTGCCGCCAGGAATTCATGACGCCTCGCTGGCGGAAGTGGCGGCAGCGTT
>NZ_JAYRCW010000098.1:0-9107 GCF_041909755.1 Sandaracinobacter sp. | reverse complement strand
GCGAGGCGGCCGGCGGTGAGCGGCGGGGAGGCGACATCGTCCGACGCGCTGCTGGCCATGTTCAGGGCTTTCTGTCTTCGGCCGGCATGTCGAAGACCAGTAGGGTGGAGGTAGCCGTGGCGCACAGGCGCCCTTGGGCATCGTGCAGCGTCGCTTCCGAAAAGCCGACGCGGCGGCCAACGGTGATGATGCGGCCGGTGGCACGCACCTTCCCACTGCGATCTGTGAGCGCCTTCAGATAGGAGACTTTCAGTTCCAGCGTGGTGTGGCCGCAATTGGCCGGCAGCGCCGACTGGACCGCCATGCCGCAGGCGCTGTCGAGCAGCGTCGCCGCATAGCCGCCATGAACACTGTCCATCGGATTATAGTCGCTGCTGTCCGGCGTGCCTTCGAACACCACGCGGCCGCGTTCCACCTCAACGATCGCCATGCCGAGCTTCTTAAGCAGCGGGGCCTGCATGCCACCGGCGACACGTGCCCTCAGTTGGCTGAGGCCGTCTTCTGCTGCGTCTGCCATGTCGTCACCAGGGTTCGTGGAAGGGGCGGACTTCGGCCAAGAAGGACCAGGCGTCGCGGGGTTGGTGGGCGAGGTGCCAGACTTCCTCGGCTATGGACGCCGGCGAGGTGTAGAAGTCGTCGGGCTTGTCAGGCCGCATTTGCCGCTGCCACGGCACGTCGATCGACGCGTCGATGATGAGATATGCGACGTGGACGCCCTTTGGTCCAAGGTCGCGGGCGAGGGATTCGGCGAGGATGCGCTGAGCCGCCTTTGTGGGGGCGAAACCGGCGAACGCCGCACGGCCACGCTGTGCCGAGGTGTTGCCGGTGACGATGA
Source organism: Sandaracinobacter sp. (assembly GCF_041909755.1). NCBI lineage: Bacteria > Pseudomonadati > Pseudomonadota > Alphaproteobacteria > Sphingomonadales > Sphingosinicellaceae > Sandaracinobacter > Sandaracinobacter sp. The sequence continues at coordinate 8,272 of NZ_JAYRCW010000098.1, read as the reverse complement.
TGGCGCCTTCGCCGGCGGTGACCATAGCGGGGGCGGTGAGTTGGGCGAGATGCAGCAGCGCCATGGTGTTGACGGCGAAATTCTGCTGCAGCGTTTCGGGGGCAATCTCTAGGAACGTGCCCCAAGCACCGCCGACAGCATTGTGGACGACGATGTTGGGGGCGCCAACTTGGGTGATGGCGGCTTCGAGCGCCGCTCGGTCGCTGACGTCGCAGGTGATGGCGATGGAGTCGGGAATCTCCTTCTCGAGCGCGGCGAGACGTGCGGCGTCGCGGGCCAGCATGGCGACGCGATAGCCGCCCTTGGCGAAGCGTCTGGCCACGGCGGTGCCGGTGCCCGGGCCGACGCCGGTGATCAGCGCGAGGGGCTTGGCAGCGCTCATGCTGCGGCCTTCCGGGCGAGTTCCTCGGCGAGGAAATCCAGCCGGTCGTTGCCGAAGAACAGGGTGTCGCCGACGAACATGCTGGGGGTGCCGAAGACGTCGCGAGCGACGGCTTCGTCGGAATTGGCTTCCAGCGCTACCTGGGTCTCGGGAAGGTCAATGCGGGCGGCGATGCCGCTGGTATCGATACCGGCGGCAGCGAGGGCGGCGACGACGTCGTCGGAGGTCGGCAGCGTCGTCTGCTCGCTCCAGCAGGCGCGGTAGAGCGCCATTGTCACCGCCAGCGCCTCGGTCGGCGTGGCAGCGGCAAGGACGGCGCGGCCGGTGGCATCGCCGTCGACGGCGCGCATGTCGGCGGGGTTCAATGCAATGCCATAGCGCCCGGCCCAGCGGCCGAGATCGCGGCCGGCATAGCGGCCCTTGGCGGCACAGGTGATGGTGGTTGGCACGTTGCCGACACGCTCCATCACCTTCAGGATCTGCATGGGGCGCAGGATCAGCTCGACATCCATCTTTACCAGCTGGGTGAACGCCAGATAGCTGTAGGGACTGCGGAAATCGTAGAATATCTCAACCTGTTGCGTCATCGGACGAGCCTTTCTGTAAATTGAGCAGGCGGCGCGTACCGGCATCGGCCGCGGGGCCGGGACGCAGGCGGGCGCGGCCGGCGGGAACGGCCCGGCGGGTTTCGGGGTCGATCAGGCCAAGGCGCAGCGGGCGGCCGGTGTCGGCGTCGAAGGTTTCGACGGATGGCGCGCCAAAACCGCTGGCATCCCATCGGTCCCCCCATTCCCGCAGCGCGAGCAGCACCTTCCAAAGATCCCGGCCCTTGGCAGTGAGGTGATATTCGTCGCGTGGCGGGTTGTCCTGGTATCGGACACGCTCGACGATGCCGACGTCGACGAGTTGCTTCAGCCGCGCCGAGAGGGTGGCGGCGGGGATGCCGATGCTGGTGCGCAGATCGTCATAACGGCTGAGCCCGAACGTCAGATCGCGGATCAGCAGTACCGCCCAACGATCCCCGATTAGCTCCATCGCGCCGGCAATTGAGCAGCGCATGCCGGCAAAGGATTTGGCTTTCATCAAACGTCCAGCGAATCACTTCAATGACTGAAGTATGTGCCCGTATGAGGTTCGATGCAAGCACATCTCGCTGGTTGGATTTGCACAGTTCACCAAAGCCTGCGCGGGCTGCTACCCTTGTTGACGACGCGATCCTTGGGGCTGGGGCGTTTTGCAACAGTCGTAGCGGCCGTTACGAGGTGTTCCGGTGCCACGGCAGCTATCTGGTCCCTGACGCTTAAGATCGGTCAGTCGGCAACCGGCCCCATTTCTGCCATTTGAGCCCTGGCTTTGGCGGACAGATCAGGAATCGAACTCGCGTTGAACGCGCTGGATCGACCATGGGCCTGCACCAGGGATTCGGCCGAGACTAGCCACCTGACTTGCAATTTTGAATGCTGCTACAAAAGTTGCTACAAATCTCGACGAGGGCATTCTGTAACCAATTGATTGTTATCGATAAAATACAGATGGCGTGCTATCCCTCCCTCTCCGCCAGTTTCTGTCAATTTGTCATTGTGGAACGAAAAATCGGTGGGTTCGCCCCACCGGGTGCGCTGTCGCGATTCTTGCCACGAGCAGAGCCATGGAATCAGCCGCGGACGGCGTGAGGGCCGTCAGCTTTGCGCCCCCAATTCGGTCGTTCAAACCGTTCCCGCAGCTTCCCGAAAGCTGCCCGCCTCTCTCTGGCGTCGCGCTTCTGCTTGTGTCACCACTGCAATCGGGGGGTGTTTATGGGCCACATGTTCATTTCCAATTTCCATCGGGATCAGAAAGTCGCCCGCCGGCCGGCTTATGCGGTGGGGGGAGCCGGGGTGATCCGGCGCCTGCTTCTGCTTCTCTGCCTGCTCGGACTCGCCTCAGGGCCGGCGCTGGCGCAAACTGATGCCCCGGATGGCACGCTGCTGTCCTCCGAACCTTGTCCGCCCGATCCGAACCGCTCCTACGAGGACGTCGTCCGAATGGTCCGCACGAACCTCGACAGCGAGGTGGAGGCGGCGCGTGAGGAAAATCTGGTCATGCCGCCGATCAGCGATGCACAGCTGGCGGCGGCGCTTTCGGATCGGGCCCGGATCGAGGAGGGGCTGGCCTATCGCGGCTTCGAATGCCGGGTGATCAGCTACGCGAGCGGCGGCTTGCGGATCGCCGGGCTGTTGTGGAAGCCCATCGACACCGAAGGCAAGCGCCTGCCGCTGCTGATCGCGCTGCGCGGCGGCAACAACAAGTTCGGACCGATGCACCCATGGACGTACCAGGGCTGGCACGCCCTTCTGAAGGCCGGCTATGTGGTGCTTGCCACGCAGTATCGCGGCGGGCCGGGCAGCGATGGCTCTGATGGCTTTGGCAGCCGGGGTGACCTCGACGATGTCCGGAACCTGGTGCCGCTGGCGCAATCGCTGGGCTATGTCGACACGTCGCAGACCTTCTTGTTCGGCGGCTCCCGCGGGGGGATGCAGGCCTATATGCTGGCGCGGGAAGGGTTTCCGATGCGCGCCATGGCCATCCGGGCCGGCGCCGGCAGTGTGCGCGACGCGAAGCGGCCGAAGTTGATACCGATGCGGGCCCGCATGATGACGGACTATGCCGCAGACCCGGAGGCCGCGCTGGACCGCCGATCTGCCATTTTGTGGGCGGATGAGATCAAGGTGCCCACGATCCTGTTTCATGGCACCGCCGACTGGCGCGTGCCGGTCAAGGACGCGCTCGACGTGGCGCAGGGGCTGAACAAGGCCGGCACGCCATTCGCCCTGCACATCTATGAGGGCGACACCCACTCGATGACGCTGAACGCGCCGGACATGCTGGAGCGGACGCTTGCCTTCTTCGAACAGTTTCGCACTGGCACGGCCGACGAGGGGGCCGGACGACCCTGAGCCGAGGCAATGCCGATGATCCGCGCTGACGGGGTGGCGATTGCCTTCCGGCAGCGGGAAACATTTGCGCCTGCCCTTGCCCCTGCCGCCTGTCATTCGCTAGGCCCGGCCCATTGACCGGGCGGCCTGCGGGCCGGGGCAGAAAGGGTTGACCATGAAGACACGTGCCGCCGTCGCCTTCGAGGCGAAGAAGCCGCTGGAAATCGTGGAGGTGGACCTGGACGGCCCGAAAGCGGGTGAGGTGATGGTGGAGATCAAGGCCACCGGCGTCTGCCACACCGATGCCTACACGCTGGACGGGCTGGATTCCGAAGGCATCTTCCCCTCCATCCTGGGCCATGAGGGCGCAGGGATCGTGGTGGAGGTTGGCGCGGGCGTCACCTCGGTGAAGCCGGGGGATCATGTGATCCCGCTGTACACGCCGGAATGCCGCCAGTGCAAAAGCTGCCTTTCGGGCAAGACCAACCTCTGCACCGCGATCCGCGCCACGCAGGGCCACTATATGGGCTGCTCGACCTTTTCGAACTTCACCGTGCTGCCGGAGATCGCGGTGGCGAAGGTGCGCGACGACGCGCCGTTCGACACCAGCTGCTACATCGGTTGCGGGGTGACGACGGGGGTGGGCGCGGTAACGAACACCGCCAAGGTGCAGGTGGGCGAGAAGGTCGTTGTGTTCGGGCTGGGCGGCATCGGGCTGAACGTGATCCAGGGCGCGCGGATGGTGGGCGCCGACGTGATCGTGGGCGTGGACATCAACCCGGACCGGGAGGCCTGGGGCCGGAAGTTCGGCATGACGCACTTCATCAACGGCGCCGGCAAGAGCCGCGAGGACGTGATCGCGGAAGTTCTGGCGCTGACGGACGGGGGCGCGGACTATAGCTTTGATGCGACCGGCAACACCGAGGTGATGCGGACCGCGCTGGAATGCTGCCACCGGGGCTGGGGCACCTCCATCATCATCGGCGTGGCCGAGGCGGGCAAGGAAATCGCCACGCGGCCCTTCCAGCTGGTGACGGGGCGCAACTGGCGCGGAACCGCCTTTGGCGGCGCCAAGGGGCGGACGGATGTGCCGCGGATCGTGGACTGGTACATGAACGGCAAGATCGAGATCGACCCGATGATCACCCACCGGCTGCCGCTGGAGCGGATCAACGAGGCGTTCGACCTGATGCACCGGGGCGAAAGCATCCGCAGCGTCATCCTTTTCTGAGGCTGCGCCTGACGTTTCCGATGCTTGCGCGCCCGGCGCGAAGCCCGCAGGAGGCCGGCATGCGGACCCTGGCTGTTTCCTGTGCGGCGCTGATGGCGCCGGCCGCCCTGGCGGCTGATCCCGGCGAGATCCTGGTGCTGGGGCGCGGCCTTGCGGCCGGGCCGGGCATGCCCGCTTATGGATCGGTGCTGATCGACGGCGCGCGGCTGGCGGAGGCCGGGCGGCTGGAAACCGCGCTGCTGGACGTGGCGGGGTTCCAGCAGTTCCGCCGCTCTGACAGCCGATCTGCCAACCCGTCTGCGCAGGGCGCGACATTGCGGGCGCTGGGCGGGAACGCCGCCAGCCGGGCGCTGGTGACGCTGGACGGCGTGCCGGTTGCGGACCCCTTCTTCGGCCATATCCCCTTCACTGCTCTGGCGCCCGAGCGGCTGGGGGCCGTGCGGGTGACGCGTGGCGGCGGATCGGGCGCCTTTGCATCGGGCGCGGTTGCGGGAACGATCGAGCTGTTGAGCGCGGACCGGGCGGCGCTGCCCGATGCGCTGGTTCAGGCGGAAGCGGGCAGCCATGGATCGACCGGGCTGCTGGGCGGAGTGACCGCGGACCTGGGCGGCGGCCATGCCAGCCTGTCGGGCCGGTGGGACCGATCCGACGGGTTCTGGACGACGCCTGCGGCGCAGCGGGTGCCGGCATCGGCGCGGGCGGCGAACGATGGGTGGAGCCTGTCTGGCCGGGCGGTGGTGCCGGCGGGCGAGGCGGAGATCCAGGCGCGGGTGCTGCTGTTCGGCGATGCGCGGACGCTGCGCTTCAAGGGCGCGGATTCGACGAGCGAGGGGCAGGACGCCAGCATCCGGCTGGTTTCGCGCGGGGCGTGGCAGGTGGATGCGCTGGCCTATGTGCAGGCGCGGAACTTCACCAATATCGTGGTGAGCGCCACGACCTTCCGGCCCACGCTGGACCAGCGCAACACGCCGGCGACGGGCGTTGGCGGCAAGCTGGAGCTGCGCCCGCCGGTGGGCGACGCGCATCTGCTGCGGCTGGGCGGGGACCTGCGCCGGGCCGAAGGGACGATGTTCGAGACCGCGTTCAACGCGGCCACCGGCGCCGTCGCCGCGCGGAGACTTGCGGGCGGCGACCAGCTTTCGGCGGGGCTGTTCGTGGAGGATGACTGGACGCTGGGTGAACTGGTGCTGACGGGCGGCGCGCGGCTGGACCATTGGGCGATCCGCAACGGCCGTTATGAAAGCCGCAATGCCGCCGGGGCGCCGACGCTGACGAGCAAGTTTCCGGACCGCAGCGACTGGCGGGTGAGCGGCCGCGCCGGGCTGCTGTGGCGGGCGACGGGGGCGCTGAGCCTGCGGGCGGCGGCCTATTCCAACTTCCGCTTGCCGACGCTGAACGAGCTGTATCGCCCGTTCGTGGTGTTCCCGGTGACGACGGAGGCGAATTCGGCGCTGAAGCCGGAGCGGCTGGAAGGGGTTGAAGGCGGCGTGGAGTTCCAGCCGCTGCCGACGATGCGGCTGGCGCTGACGCTGTTCGACAACCGGGTGCGCGACGCCATCGCCAATGTGACGGTTGGCCCCAACCTGCGGCAGCGGCGCAATGTTTCCGCGATCGCGGCGCGGGGGCTGGAGGCGACCGGCGCGCTGTGGATCGGTGCCATCGACCTTTCGGGAAGCCTGGCCTGGACGCACAGCCGGGTGCGGGCGGGCGGCACCGCGATGGACGGGATGCGGCCTGCGCAGGTGCCGGACCTGATGCTGTCTGCGACAGCGGCCTGGCGGCCCGTGGAGGGGGCCGACCTGTCTGCCACGCTGCGGCATGTGGGCGCGCAATATGAGGATGACCTGGAGACGGACCGGCTGCCGCCTGCGACGACGCTGGATCTTTACGGGCGGCTGGAGCTGCGCCCCGGCCTGTCGCTGACCGGGCGGGCCGAAAACCTGTTCGACGAGACGGTGGTGACGCGCAATGCGGGCGGCTCCATCGACCTAGGCACCCCGCGCACGCTGTGGGTGGGGCTGCGGGTGGAGCGCTGACCGGCGCCGGTGTGCCGCCACTGGGCCTGCGCCGGGGTTTCGGCTAGCAGGCGAAGGTGGCCCGACCGGCGCCCGAAGGATGGGTCATGAAGTTGCTTGTGCGTTTGCTGTTGGTTCTGTTTGCCTTGGTGCTGCCGTCCGTTGCGGGCGCGGCGCCGGACGGGGTGACGAAGCGCGGGGGGATCGTTGACGCGGATCCCGCCCTCTGGGTGATCCGCGATGCGGACACGACCATCTATCTGTTCGGCACCATGCACATGCTGAAGCCGGGGCTGTCGTGGTTCGACGAGGGGATCGCCCGGGCCTTTGCCGCATCTGACGAGTTGATGCTGGAGATCCTGCCGCTGGACGACCCTGCCGCGCTGGCGCCGCTGCTGATGGAGCTTGCGCAGGATCCCGGCGGGCGGACGATGGCGAAGCGGCTGAGCGCGGATGACCATGCCGCCTATTCGGCGCGGCTGACGGCGATGGGGGCCTCGCCCGCGGATCTCGACAGGTTCGAGCCCTGGTTCATCACGATGAACCTGGCGGTGGCCGACTATATGCGGCGCGGCCTTTCCTATCAGAGCGGTGTCGAGAGGGTGCTGGAAGGGGCCGCGAAATCCGCGGGCAAGTCGATCACCGCGCTGGAGACGGCGGAGGAGCAGATGCGGATGCTCGATTCCGTTCCGGACGAGGAGCAGGTTGCCGCGCTGATGTCCTTCGTGCGCGACGGTGACAGGCTGTTGGACCAGATGGACGAGCTGATCGGCCATTGGGCGGCCGGCGAGGCGGAAGCCGCGGGCAGGCTGATGAACGACGGGATGGCGGACACGCCGGAGACGGCCCGCATCATTCTGACGGAGCGCAACCGGCGATGGGTTGACCAGCTCGTCGAGCGGCTGGACCGGCCGGGCACGGTGTTCGTGGCGGTCGGCACGGGGCACCTGATCGGGACGGACAATGTGCGCGCGCTGCTGGAAGCCAGGGGGCTGACGGCGGAGCCGGTTCCCTATTGAGCCGGGGGCATCCCGGCCCGGCCTAGAGAAACGCCTTCAGGTCGGCGACGAAGCGATCGAACTGGTCGTGGTGCAGCCAGTGGCCGGCATTTTCATATTCGACGACACGGGCGTTGCCGAAGTGGCGGATGCGGCCGTCGCGCTCGGGGTTCGAAGCCCAGCTGTTGGCGCCATACATCAGCAGGGTGGGGCAGCTGATGCGGGACCAGAGCGTTTCCACCTGCGTCTGCGTCATGTCTGAATCGCCCCAGATGTTGAGATAGGGATCGAACTTCCAGCTGTAGGTGCCGTCCTCGTTCTGGTTGACGCCGTGGATGGTGAGGTGGCGGGCCTGATCCTCGGAGAGGTGCTTGTTTTCCTCCATCATGCGGGCGAGCGCGGCGTCCTGGCTGGGATAGCGGCGGGGGGTGCGGCCGGCGGCGGCGCGCTTCTTTTCGATCCAGGCGCGGGTGCGTTCGGCGAAATCCACGGCCTCGCGCTCGGCCAGCATCTTCGGGCTTGGGCCAAGCCCCTCGATCGCGACGAGGCGGCGGACCTTTTCCGGGTAGAGGCCCGCATAACGCAGCGCGATGTTGCCGCCCATGGAATGGGCGACGATGGTGACGGGCTCGACCTTCAGCTGGTGGATGAGCTGGGCGAGATCATAGATGTAGGAGAGGGTCTTGTACTCCCCGTCGGCGGACCACTGGCTGTCGCCATGGCCGCGCCAG
>NZ_JAYRCW010000097.1:0-9234 GCF_041909755.1 Sandaracinobacter sp. | reverse complement strand
CGCCGGGCAACAGGCGCGAAGCCCCCGGATTGCCCGCTCGTCAACGCTCGCTTCGCCAACCGCGAAGTTACCTGCCGCCTGCCTGCGCATATCCTTCCCCCCGGATGGACGGGACAAACAACAACCGACGGGGAGGACGCATGAACAGGATTTTCTGGCTGCATTCGACGGCCATACTGGTGGGGATGGGCGCGCCGCTGCACGCGCAGGAAGCGGACGCCGCCGCGCAGGCCGTTACCGCCGACCCGTTCGCGGATATCGTCGTCACCGCGCAGCGGCGCGAGGAAAGCATCCAGGACGTGCCGATCTCGATCGCGGTGCTGAACGATGCGACGGTGGCCGCCAGCGGCAACACCAACATCACCAGCCTGAACGGCCTTGTCCCCAATGTGGTGCTGCAGACGCAGGGCCTTGTCGCAAATGTGCCGATGATCGCCATCCGGGGCATGAGCAGCGCGGATCCCGACCCGAACGCCGACCCGAAGGTGAGCACCATTATCGACGGCGTCTATATCCCCTTCGTGTCCAGCACCATGCTCGACATGTTCGACATCGAGCGGGTGGAGATCCTGAAAGGGCCGCAAGGGGTGCTGTTCGGCAAGAACAACCTTGCCGGCACCATCAATGTCCTGACCAGCCGGCCCACCGAGGAATTCGGGGTCGACGCGCGCGGCACCATCGGATCCTATGGCGCGCTGCAGTTCCGGGGGCGCGTCAACAGCGGCCGGATCGGGGACGCAATTGCCGCCAAGCTGATGGTGAACATCCGCGAATATGATGGCTACAGCGAAAATGTGATCACCGGAAACCGGCTGAACGCCACCAGCGTCCGCGCGGTGCGCGGGGCGCTGAACTATGATCGCGGCGGCCCGTTCGATTCCACGCTGGTCGTCGACTGGCTGAAGCAGGACACCACCGGCCCCGCCCCGCATGTGCTGGACAATGGCGATCCCAATTGGGACAAGCTGCCCGATGAAGTGAAAGGCAATGTCCGCAAGGCGGCGGTGCTGTTCGATCCGATCGCCAACACCGAAACCTATGGCGGATCGTGGATGTCGAACCTCGATGTCGGCTTTGGCACGGTGTCGGCGGTGCTGGGCTATCGCCACCTCACCTACCTGACACGGGGGGATTTCGACGGCCTGATCACGCCCGCCCCGCAGCTGGACGTGACGCGCGACTTCACGGGCGAATCGACCAGCGGAGAGCTGCGCTATGTCTCGCCTTCCGACCAGCCGATCGATTTCGTCGCCGGGCTCTATTTCCAGTCGGACAGCTGGAGCCAGGACAACACCGTGCTGGCGAACCCGACCACCACGACCTTGTCGCAGCTGAACCAGAAGACCGAGAGCTTTGCCATTTTCGTGATGGCGAACGCACGCCCGGTGGATGGGCTGACGCTGTCGGTCGGCGCCCGCTACAGCCACGACAAGAAGGACTACACGATCGGCTCCCAGGCCTTTGTGAACGGGAACAAGACATCTTCCTTCGCGGCGGACCTGAACGCCAGCTGGGCCGAACTGACCCCGCGCTTCACTGTCGAGTACCGTTTTTCGCCGGCCGCGATGGTCTATGCGAGCTATTCCGAGGGCTACAAGGCCGGCGGGTTCAACTCGCGCGGGACCATTCCGGAAAATGTCGGGCCCTATGATCCGGAATATGTGGATGCCTATGAAATCGGCGCCAAGACCGACCTGTTCGATCGCATGCTTCGCCTGAACGTCGCCGGCTTCATCAACAAGTATCGCGACCTGCAGAGCGCCGTCACCAAGATGGGGGTGGTGCGGGCGGAGAATATCACCACCAACATCGCCGCCGCGGAAATCCGGGGTTTCGAGGCGGAGGCGGTGTTCCGCCCCTCGGGTCAATTCTCGCTGTCGGCCAACATCGCCTATCTGGATGCCAAATACACCGATTTCTGCGCCGATGTGGATGGCGTGTTCGGCAGCGCCGCCCCGCAGCCCCGCCAGTGCGGCCCGGCCGTGCCGATCCTCATCAACGGCAAGCCCAACGGCACCTACACCGTGCCGGTGGATTCGACCAATCTCGACCTCGCCAACGCCCCTGAATGGAGCGGCAGCATCTCTGCCGACTGGCGCACTCCCATCGGCCCCGGCGAACTGGGGCTGCACGGCGATGCCCGCTACACGCCGCGCTACAACACCTGGGGCCGCAGCCTGGATCCCGGCTATTACCGCGACGAGGTGGTGATCCTGAACGCCAACATCTCGTTCACCGGCCCTGACGACCGGTGGAAGATCACCTTCTATGGCCAGAATCTGACGGACGCCGAGGTCATGTCGGGCGCAACCAGCGCCGGGGCGACACCGATTTCGCAATTCTATCAGCCGCCGCGCGAGTTCGGCGTCGATTTCTCCATCAGTTTCTGAAGCATCAGCGGTCAAGGGAGCAAGGCATGGGCAAGGGTGTGGACCGGCGGACGGTTATCGGCGCGGCAGGCGCGCTGGCGTCGACGTCGCTGTCGAAGGGTGTGGCGGCCAGGGACGGCCGCAAGCTGAATGTGCTGATGGTCATCACCGATCAGGAACAGAGCGTCGCCAGTTTCCCGAAGGGATTGCTGGAGATGCTGCCCGCGCACCGCGAACTGATGGAACGCGGCATGCTGGTGGAGAACTACCATGTGCAGACCTCCCCCTGCACGCCGTCGCGCTCCACCATCCTGACGGGCCGCCACACCCAACAGACGGGCATGTTCCTGAACAGTGACAATGCGCCGAACCCCGAATTGCCGACCGACATGCCGACGCTGGGGCACATGATGCAGGCGGCTGGATATTACACCAGCTACAAGGGCAAGTGGCACATGTCCCGCATCAACTATCAACGCAACTGGAACCGCGTGCCGGGCGGAGTTTATCCCAACACCGAGCGGGCGCTCGAGAAATACGGCTTCCACGACTATGGCTTCGACGGCGAGGAACTGGGGCTGACCTGGGACGGATATCGGTCTGACATGTTCGTGGCCGGCGACGCCTCCCGCTCGATCTTCGATTTCGCCCGCCGCGACAAGGCCGGCGGCAAGCCCTGGTTCATGGTGGTGGGGCTGGTGAACCCGCACGACATCATGTTCTACGACGCGACCGGCGAGCAGGCGAAGAGCCGCCCGCACCCGGATGCGCTGGCCCCCGTGCGGCGGGAACCGGGCGATCCCATCTATGAAACCGACCTCGGCTTCGATCTGCCCGAGAGTTTCTACAAGGACGATCTGTCCACCAAGCCCGAGGCGCACCGGGCGATCCAGCGGCAGAACGACCGCTTCTTCGGCAACATGCCGCTGTCCGACATCGCCTCGTGGAAGCGCTTCCGGAACTATTACTACAACTGCCTGCGCGACGTGGACCGCCGGCTGGCCCAGCTGTTGTGGGCGCTGAAGGAAAGCGGCCAGATCGACAACACGATCATCCTCTACACGACCGATCATGGCGAACGGGCCGGCGCGCACGGGATGCGCCAGAAGGCCGGCACCATCTATCGGGAAGAATCCAATGTGCCGATGATCATCGTCCACCCCGATCACAAGGGCGGCCGCACCACCGACAAGCTGATGGGCGCGATCGACATCGCCCCCACGCTGCTGTCGCTGGCCGGCGTGCCGAAGGCGCAGGTGGCAAAGACCTATCCGGACCTGCCCGGCGTCGATGTCAGCAGCGTTCTTTCAACCCCCGGCAAGCCCACGCCGCGCGACGAACAGGGAATCCTGTTCAACTATGCGGTCGCCCACATGTGGGAACCGCTGCCCAGGGCGCCGACCGGCCCCGTGCCGCCGGCCGTGCAGATCACGGACTACAGCAAGGTCTATGATCTCTCGAAGCGGCGCCTGCACCGCGGCGTCCATGACGGCCGCTACAAGTTCGCGCGCTATTTCGCCCCGGCGCACCATCATATCCCGACGGACTGGGCGACGCTGTCGCGGCTCAACGACCTCGAACTCTATGATACGAAGGCCGACCCCAACGAGCTCGTCAATCTCGCCAACGATCCGAAACACCGCGACACGGTGCTGCGCCTGAACCGGATGACGAACGCCCTGATCCGGCGCGAGGTGGGCGTGGACGACGGCAGCTATTATCCGGGGCCGACGGAGCTGTTCAACCGGCCCGGCTGACGCGGGAAGGGCGGAGGCGGGCGCCGGCCCTGATGCGTCCGGCAGTCCCGCCCGATCCGCTCAGGGCAGCCCGATGACGGCGGCGGCCGGCGTTTCCGTCCGCCGCGCCCAGATGAGGGCGGCGAGGCTGAGGGCGCCGGCGAGGCTCAAGTACCAGCCGACGGGGGCGAGGCCGCCCTGCAGCGCCAGCGCCTGGGCGATGAGCGGGGTGAGGCCGCCGCCGATGACGCCCGCGATGTTGAACGTCATCGAAGCGCCGGTGTAGCGCACGCGCGGCGGGAACAGGCCGGGCAGCCAGGCGCCCAGCGGGCCATAGGCAAAGCCCATCGCGAACAGCAGCAGCGACAGGAACAGGAACACGCCTGCCAGCCCGCCCGCCATCAGCGGCGCGATCAGGAAGCCCAGCAGCATCACGCCGACGCAGCCGCCCGCCAGCACGCGGCGCGGATCGAAATGCACATCGGCCGCCCAGGCCGACAGATAGATGCCGGCCGCCATGAACAGGATGGCGACAAGCTGGACACCGAGGAAATCCTGCATCGCATAGCCCAGGGACTTTGTGCCCCAGCCCAGCAGGAAGGCGGTGGCGATATAATAGGTGGCGAAGCAGCAGACTGCGCCGATGGTGCCCGCGATCAGCGGGCCCCTGTGGTTGCGCAGCACCTCGCCGAGCGGCACCTTCGGGGGCGGCGCTTCCTCCAGCGCGGCCTGGAATTCCGGCGTTTCGCCCAATTTCAGGCGGATCCACAGCCCCACCGCGACAAGGGCTGCCGACAGCAGGAAGGGAATGCGCCAGCCCCAGTCGGCGAACTCCTGGGGGGTCAGCCACAGGCCCAGCAGCAGGAACAGGCCGTTGGCGACGAGGAATCCGGCGGGCGCGCCCATCTGCGGCGCGGTGCCGAAGCGCGCGCGCCAGCCGGGCGGGGAATTTTCTACCGCCAGCAGAGCCGCGCCGCCCCATTCACCGCCTAGCCCGAAGCCCTGCCCGAAGCGCAGCACGCACAGCGCGAAGGGCGCGATCCAGCCGGCCATCGCATAGGTTGGCAGGAAGGCGACCAGCGTCGTCGAAAGCCCCATGGTGAGGAGCGAGGCGACGAGCGTGGCCTTGCGGCCGATCCGGTCTCCATAATGGCCGAACACGGCCGCGCCGACGGGCCGCGCGAAGAAGGCGACGGCCAGCGTGGCAAACGACGCCAGTTGCTGAAGGCCGGGATCGCCCGGCGGGAAAAAGATCTGCCCGAACACCAGGCTGGCGGCGGTGGCGTAGATGTAGAAATCGTAGAATTCGATTCCCGTGCCGACAAAGCTTGCCCACAGCGCGCGGCGCTGGCGCGCCCTGTCCGTTTCCATCCGTCTTCCTCCCAAGGGGTGGGCTTTCGGGCAGCCGGGGCGAGCCGTCAACCGGCTTCGCAAAGCGCCAGCAGGGCGAAACTCGCCAGCCAGTGTTCGCCCATGTAATCGCCCGTCACATGCGGCAGCGCGGCCTCCAGATGCGCCTGCGCGGCCGCCGCGGCGACGGGCTGCAACGGATGGCTGGCCGGCAGGCCCGACGCGATCGCGCGCCAGCACCAGCCGCGGCTGAGGTTCAGGCCGTCGAGATGCGCGATCTTCCCGTCCGACCTGTCGCTGACGCGCGCCGGGCTCAGCAGGGTCGCCGGTTCGCCGGCGGCGATGCGCGGCAGGAAGCGATCGAACCAGCCGGCGAAATCCGCCGGCGGCAGCGCGCGACGCATCAGCTCGGCCACCATCAGCGCAGGCGACAGGAACTCGTCCTGGCAGGGCTCCCACGCCTGGCAGCCCCGGTCCTGTCCGTGCCAGCGAAGCGCGGCGGCGCGGCAGGCGGCGGCCAGCGCGGGATCATGCGCATCGGCATAATCCAGCGTCAGCCGAAGCGCGAAGGCGGTGTTGTAGTGGGTGCCGACGCGGACGGGATAGTCCGCGATCGGCAGGAAGGCGTGCAGCCGAGCGGCGAAATGCCCGGCGAGCGGCTTCAGCGCGGCAGCCCAGCGCCGCGCATCAGCTGCGTCATGCGCGGCAAGCTCTGCCTGCAGCTTCAGCAGCCAGGCCCAGCCATAGGGGCGCTCGAAGCCGCGCGAGTCCGGGCGGGCGGCATAGGCCAGTTCCGCCGCGACATTCGCATCGGTGAACAATTCGTCCGCCAGGGCGCGGATGCGGGGCGCCTCTGCGCCCGCCGGGTTCAGGCGCAGCAGGGTGAACAGGGTCCACCAGCCGTGCACGCAGCTGTGCCAATCATAGCTGCCGAAGAACAGCGGGTGCAGCCGGCGCGGTGTCTGCGCGTCTTCGGGGCCGGACAGCACATGCATCAGCATGTTGGGATATTCGCGGGTGACATGGCCGAGCGCGGCCGAAGCGAAGCGGGATGCGAGGGCGGGGGAGAGGTTCATCGTCAATGCCTGAAGGCCAGCCCATACATCAGCACCATGTTGGCGACGAGCATGAGGAGGGCGGTGGGGATCTGGGCGCGGATCACGCCGTTCAGCGGGGCGTTCCTGTCGGGCAGTTCCAGCAGGTTCGCGGGAACCACGTTGAAGTTGGCGGCCATCGGCGTCATCAGCGTGCCGCAGAAGCCGGCGAGCATGCCGATGGCGCAGACGATGGCGGGATCGCCGCCGAACGTGCCGACGAGGAAGGGCAGGCCGATCGCCGCCGTCATCACCGGAAAGGCGGCAAACGCATTGCCCATCACGATGGTGAACAGCGCCATGCCCAGGCAATAGGCGAACACCGCAAGCGCAACCGTCGTCAGCGGGATCACCATGGCGATCAGGTCGCCCACCACCTGCCCGACGTCAGCCGCCAGGAACACCGCCCCCAGCGAGGCGAGCATCTGCGGCAGGAGCGCCGCCCAGCCGATCGAATCCATCAGCCGCCGCCCTTCCTGCAGCGGGGCGAGAAGGGGCTGCCGGAACCACAGCATCGCCGTCGCCAGCGCGGCGAGGCAGCCGATCCCCAGCGCGATCAGCGTCGTCTGCACGGGCGAGATCAGCCATTGCCCGGCGGCCGTGTTCTTCGCCAGCAACGTGCCGCCCACCGCGAACAGCGGCACCATCAGCGCCGGCACGAACAGCCGGTTGCCGAAGCGGGCCGCGCCCGCCTCCCGCTCTGTCTGCCCCGTGGTTGCGGGTGCGCCGGCCCCCAGCCGGCCGGTGGCGCCGATCGCCACCAGCGCGATCACCAGCAGGCCGTTGCCGAAACCGCCCAGGTGCGACCCGAACAGCAGGGAGGCGGCAACCAGCCCCCAGAACAGGGCGCGGCGGATGCGGCCCGGCGCGCCGCGTTCTGCCAGCGCCAGCATCGCGAAGGCCGCGAACATCAGTCCGACGACGAGATAGGCATGTTCCAGCGTGATCACCGCTCGTCCTCCCCGCCGGCCGCGATATCGCGTTTCACCCGGCGATCGAACAGCAGCAGCCGCGCGCCATGCACCAGCAGCGCGACGATGGCGGTGGGGATCGCCCACAGCGAGACATGCAGCGCCTCCACCCGGATCCCGGCCTGCTCAAGGAACCCCACGATCAGCACGATGGAGCCGATGGCGATGAAGATGTCTTCCCCGAAGAAGAGGCCGATATTGTCTGTCGCGGCGGCCATGGCGCGGATGCGGAAGCGCGCCCGGCCCGGCAGGGGGCCATGTTCGGCTTCCGCCGCGCTTTCCGCCATCGGGGCGACCAGCGGCCGCACCATCTGCGGGTGGCCGCCCAGCGACACGAGGCCCAGCGCGGCGGTTGCCTGCCGCACCATGAAATAGACGAGCAGCAGCCGCCCCGCCGTCGCCGCCTTCACCTGCCGGATCAGGATGCGCGCCCGTTCCTGAAGGCCGGCGCGCTCCAGCAGGCCGATCACCGGCAGCACCAGCCAGGTGATGTGGAAATAGCGGTTCTCGTTGAAGGCCGTGCCGAAGCGGCTGACGGTGTCCACCGCCGCCGTCGCAAGCATCTGCGGCGTGGCGCCCGGCCCGACGGCCGCGAGAACGCCCGTGGTGACGGCGGCGACAAGGATGACGATCAGCGGATTGATGCGGGCGACGAACCCCGCCACCACCACGGCGACCCCCAGCAGCACCAGCATCCGCGTCAGTCCTCCTGCCCGGGCGGGCCGTATCCGCCGCCGCCCGGCGTTTCGATCTCGAAGATGTCGCCGGGGTTCAGCGTCGCCTCGGCCGTCGCACCCAGCTCCTCCACCCGGCCGTCGGCGCGGCGGATGCGGTTGCGGCCGGTCGCGGCGGGCCGGCCGCCCGCAAGCCCGAAGGGCGGCACGCGGCGGCGGTTGGAAAGAATGGCGGCGTCCATCGGTTCCAGGAAGCGGACGCGGCGGATCGTGCCGTCGCCGCCCCGCCAGCGCCCTGCCCCGCCGGAGCCGCGCCGGATCGCGAAATCCTCCAGCAAGACGGGAAAGCGGGTTTCCAGAACCTCCGGATCCGTCAGGCGGCTGTTCGTCATGTGCGTCTGCACCGCGCTCGTCCCGTCGAAGCCCGGCCCCGCGCCCGATCCGCCCGCGATGGTTTCATAATATTGGCGCGTCGCGTCACCGAAGGTGAAGTTGTTCATCGTGCCCTGCGCCGCCGCCATCACCCCCAGCGCGCCATAGAGCGCATCGACCACCGCCTGGCTGGTTTCCACATTGCCCGCCACGACCGCCGCCGGATGGCGGGGCCGCAGCATGGAGCCTTCGGGGACGATCAGGCGGATCGGCTTCAGGCAGCCTTCGTTCAGCGGGATGGCGTCGTCCACCAATGTCCGGAACACATAGAGCACGGCTGCGCGGGTGATGGAGAGCGGCGCGTTGAAATTGTTGGGCCGCTGGGCGCTGGTGCCGCTGAAATCGACGACGGCGCTGCGGCCTTGCGGATCGACCGAGATGGCGACGCGGATCACCGCGCCATCGTCCATCTCGTAGGCGAACGTGCCCGGCTTCAGCGCGGCGATGGCGCGGCGCACCGATTCCTCGGCATTGTCCTGCACATGGCCCATATAGGCCGCGACGGTTTCGCGCCCGAATTCGCGCGCCATGCGGGCCAGTTCCGCTGCGCCCCGCGCGCAGGCCGCGCCCTGCGCCATCAGATCGGCGATGTTCTGATCGATGTTGCG
>NZ_JAYRCW010000096.1:0-9516 GCF_041909755.1 Sandaracinobacter sp. | reverse complement strand
GGTCCACAACGCGGCACAGATAGACGCCTGCTTCCGCGACCAGCCAGCGGCCCAGTTCCAGCGCGAAGCGGCTGTTTGCCAGCACCGCCGGGCGCGCATCCAGGATGGCGCCGAGGCCTTCGCCCAGCGCGGCGAGATCGAGCGCCAAATCTCCGGGGAAATAGGGCACGCCGAAGCCGCCGCCGAGGTTGACGAGCGGGGCCTGAAGCCCGGCTTCCGACAGCAGATCCGCAGCCAGCGCGACGGACTGACGCTGGGATTGCAGGATCGCATCTACGGACAGGTTCTGCGATCCCGCGAACAGGTGCAGCCCTTCGAACCGGAACGGCGCCTCGCCCATCCGCCGCAGCAACGGCCCGGCGGCCGCCGCATCCACGCCGAAGGGGCTGGCCGCGCCCCCCATCTTCATGCCGGAGCCTTTCAGCGCGAAAGGCGGATTCACCCTGAGCGCCACCCGCGCCGGCAGCCCCAGCCGCGCGGCGATCGCCGCCAGACGATCCAGCTCGCCCGCGGATTCCACGTTCAGCGCAACGCCTGCCCTGACCGCCGCCTCAAGCTCCCGGTCGCGCTTGCCGGGGCCGGCAAAGCTGATGTGCGCGGCGGGCATTCCGGCTGCCAGCGCCTTCGCCATTTCCCCGGCGGAGGCGACATCGAAGCCGTCCACCAGACCCGCCATATGGGCGAGCAGCGCAGGCAGCGGGTTGGCCTTGACCGCGAAATGCAGCTGCAGCGCGCCGGGCATGGCGGTCCGGAACGCCTGGACCCGGGCCGTCAGCAGCGCCCGGTCATAGAGGAACAACGGCGTGTCCCCCGCCGCCGCCACCCAGTCCTCCGCCGCCTTCCCGGCGACGAGCAGCCGCCCGGCCGCGTCGCGGCCGAAGCCCTGCGGCATGCGGTCCGTCATTGGCCGAACTGCTTGCGGATGGCGCTGCGGTCCAGCTTGCCGTTGGCGGACACCGGCAGCGCATCCATCCAGACGAGCCCGGCGGGTTGCATATAGTGCGGCGCTTCCTTGCGGAACCACGCCATCAGCCGGGCCTCGGCGTCTGCCGGTTCCGTGCCCGCCGCCGGGGCGGCCACCAGCCGGATGCGCTGCCCCGCGAGTTCATCCGGCAGGCCAAGCGCCACCACCTGCGCCACCGCCCCGCTCTGGTGCGCCAGTTCCTCGATCTCGGTGGGGGAGACGCGGGTGCCCATCGTCTTGATCGTCTCGTCTTCGCGGCCCACGAAGGTGATGAGCCCCTCGGCATCGCGCACCACCGTATCGCCCGACCAGACGGCCGTTCCGCCATGGCGGGAGGCGGGCGGTGCGGGCCGGAAGCGCTGTGCCGTGCGATCCGGATCCTGCCAGTACCCCCGTGTGACGAGCGGGCCGCAATGGACGAGCTCGCCCGGCTCCCCATCGGCCGTCAGGCTGCCATCCGGGCGGACGACCAGGATCTCTGCGTCCGGGATCGCGCGGCCGATGCTGGATGGGTGGCTGTCTGCCAGCTCCGGCGGCAGCGTCGTGGACCGGAAGGCTTCCGTGAGGCCATACATCAGGTGCAGGCGCGCGGCCGGAAACAGGGTGCGCAGGGCCTTCACGGTGGGCACCGGCAGGCGGCCGCCGCTGTTGGACAGGGTGCGCATGGCCGAGACAGCTTCTGCCGGCCAGTCCAGCGCGGCGAGTTGCACCCACAGCGGCGGCACGGCCGCCAGCTGGGTGATGCCGTGGCGGGTGCAGGCCTGCACGACGTCGCGCGGGGTGAGATAGTCGAGCAGCGCCACGGCTGCACCCGAATGGAAGGCCGTGGTCAGCTGGGAGAAGCCGAAATCGAAGCTGAGCGGCAGCACCGACAGCAGCCGGTCGTCCGCGCCGGTGCCCAGATAGGCCGCCACGCTGCGCGCGCCGACCAGCAGGTTCCGGTGGGTGACCATCACGCCCTTGGGCGCGCCGGTGGAGCCGGATGTGTAGAGCAGTGCCGCAAGCGCATCCGCGCCCTGCCCGCGCGCATCGAGCGCCGGTCCTGCGGCCAGCGACGGCCAATCCGTTTCCAGCAGCAGCACCGGGCAAGGGGCATCCGCCAGCGTCGCGGCGCGGGCCTTGTGGGTGACAAGGAGGCCGGCGCCGGAATCGACGAGGATGTGATGCACCTGCTGGCCGCGCAGCACCGGGTTCACCGGCACCATCACCAGCCCGGCGCGCAGCAGGGCGAACAGCAGCACGACGCATTCCAGGCTTTTCGGCAGCCACACCGCGACGCGGCTGCCTTCGCCCAGCCGCGCGGCCAGCGCGCCCGCGACGGCGGACACCTGCCCATCGAGGTCGGCATAGGTCAGCCGCCGGTCGCGGTCGATCAGCGCCGGATCGGCCGGACGCCCGCGCTTCAGCAGTTCGTCCCCCCGCTGCATCGCCTCAGCTTCCGTAGGGGTTGCGGCCCGATCGCATGTTGATGCGGATCGGCAGGCCCTTCAGGTCCAGATCGTCGCGCAGGCTGTTCACCAGATAGCGGTTGTAGCTTTCGGGCAGCTCGTCCAGCCGGTTGCCGAAGACGATGAAGGTGGGCGGGCGGGTGCGGGCCTGGGTGATGTAGCGCATCTTGATGCGCTTGCCGCCTGGCGCCGGCGGCGGGTTGCGATCCAGCGCGGCTTCGAACCAGCGGTTGAGCGCCGCCGTCGGCACCCGCCGGCTCCAGCGTTCGCGGGTTTCGAAGGCGACTTCAAGCAGCGTATCCAGCCCCTTCCCGGTGAGGGCGGAGACGGTGAGGACGGGCACGCCGCGAACCTGCGCGAGGCCTTCATCCAGCGCCTTCTTGATGCCGTTGAACAGCCGGCTCTGATCCTGTGCGGAATCCCATTTGTTGATGGCGACGATGAGCGCGCGGCCTTCCTGAAGCACCATGTCCGCGATGCGCAGATCCTGCGATTCAAGGCCCAGCGTCGCATCCAGCAGCAGCACCACGACTTCGGCGAAATCGACGGCGTGGCGGCCATCGGCGACGGCCAGCTTTTCCAGCTTGTCCACCACCTTGGCCTTGCGGCGCATCCCCGCCGTGTCGATCAGATCGACCCGGCGGCCGTTCCATTCCCAGGGGATGGCGATCGAATCGCGGGTGATGCCCGCTTCCGGCCCCGTCAGCAGGCGGTTCTGGCCCAGAAGCTTGTTGATGAGCGTGGACTTGCCCGCGTTGGGGCGGCCGACAATGGCGAGCTTCAACGGGGAATCCGCTGCCGGCTCCTCGGCCTCCGGCTCGTCCTCGCCGGGTTCGGGGATCAGTGGGGCGAGCGCTTCGAACAGATCGGCCAGCCCCTCGCCATGTTCGGCAGAGAGCGGGACAGGATCACCCAGGCCCAGCTCGAACGCCTCCATCAGGCCCGCCTCGGACGCCTTGCCTTCGCACTTGTTGGCGACCGGGATGATGGGCACGCCCGCTTCCTGCCGCAGCCAGCGGGCGAAGTGCCGGTCTGCCTGTGTGAGGCCCTGCCGGGCATCGATCACGAACAGGGCAGCAGCCGCACCCTCCAGCGCAGCGCGCGATTGCAGGCGCATCCTGTCTGACAGGCTGCCGGCTTCCGCTTCCTCGAGCCCGGCGGTGTCGATGATGGTGAAATCCAGATCGAACAGGCGGCCGCGCCCCTCCCGCCTGTCCCGCGTGACGCCGGGCTGGTCGTCCACCAAAGCCAGCTTCTTGCCCACGAGCCGGTTGAACAGCGTGGACTTGCCGACATTGGGTCGCCCCAGGATGACGACGCGGGGAAGGCGTGGATCCGCCATCGGGCTAGCGGTAGGCCGAGACCGTGCCGTCGTCTGTCAGCACATAGAGGATGTTGTTGGCGACGACGGGCGGCAGATAGGCGGCCTCGCCCAGTTTCTGTCGGGCCTGCACCTCGCCCGTCTGGGGCGAAACATAGGCCATTTCCGCTTCGGACGACACGAGGATCAGCCGGCCGCCCGCAAGCACCGGGCCGAACCATTCGATGGCGCCCTTCTTCTTCTTGGCGTTCTTCCAGCGGCCGAGATCGCTGACCCAGCGGATCTTGCCGTCGGTGCGGCTGACGGCGACGAGCTGGCCTTCGACGGTGACGGCAAACACCCAGTCCGCCACGGGCCAGGGCGAGTTCACGCCGGCGAATTCCCGTTCCCAGACGCGCTGGCCGGTCGCCATTTCCAGCGCCACCATGCGGCCGCCATGGCCAATGGCGAACACGCGGCCGCGATCGATCACGGGCGAAGCGGCGATGCCGGAGAGCGCGCCGAGCGCGGTGGTGCGGCCGGTGCGGGCCAGCTGATCCTGCCAGGCGGTGCGGCCGTTTTCCACGCGCAGCGCGAACAGTTCGCCCGACGGGAAGCCCGCGACGACGGTGTCGAGGGCGATGGTGGGCGCCCCCGGCCCCATGATGGCGGCGGGTTCGACGGTGGCATTGGCCTGCCACAGCTGTTCGCCGTTTTCGGCGCTGAGCGCGGTGAGCTGGCCGTCCTGACTGGTGACGAAGACGCGGCCGCCTTCGACACCCGGCGCGGCGCGCAGGGGCGTCGGCAGCTTCACGCGCCACACTTCCGCACCGGAGGCGGCATCGAGGGCCGCCACGACGCCGAAGCCGGTCGTCGCGAAGACGCGGCCGCCCATCACGCTGACGCCGCCGCCGAAGGCCGGGCGGGTGCCTTCGCCCTTCAGCTCGATGGCGCGGCGCCACATTGGCCGGCCGGTGGTGGCGTCGAAGGCGGACACCTGGCCTTCGGTGTCGATGGTAAAGAGGCGGTTTTCCGCGATCACCGGGGTGGCGTTCAGCTTGCGGGTGGCATCAGAGCCGGTGCCGATCTTCGCCGTCCAGATGCGCTGGGGCGTTTCCGACAGGGCGACATGGCCGAGATTGCCGGCCGCGTTGCCGGCTGGCTGGGTCCATTCGGCGTTCACCTGCGCGGCGGGCAGGATCACGTCCACGCCCTGCAGCTCGGCCTCGGCCTCCACCTGGCGTTCATAGTCGAGAACGGAAATACGCTCGCCCATGGTGGCGGGCTTCTTGCCCTTGCTCTTGAAAGCGCCGCAGCCGGGCAGCGCCAGCAGCGCGACCGACACCAGGCCCAGAACGGTTGCCGTCCTCATGCGGGGGGTCGTCCTCATTTCGCCGCTCCCGCATCGGCGGAGGTTGCCGCCGGAGCTTCGCCGTCTGCCTTGGCTTCGGCCTCGGCCTTGCGGCGGCGTTCATCCTCGATCTTGGTCACGTCCTGGCCCAGGGTCGCCGCCATCTGCTCGGCGCGGGCGCGCAGCGACTGGGGCGAACGCTCGTCGGCGGCGATGCGGTAGAAGAGCGCGCCGGCCTTGTCGGGCGCGCCGGCCTTCAGATGGGCGAGCGCGGCGAGTTCGCCCGCGATCGGGAACCAGGGGCTGTCGCCGGCCAGATAGGGCTCGGTGCGCTTCAGCACCTCGGCGGGGGGCAGCTTGTCGAACTCGATGCGGAGCTGCTTCATCGCTGCGACATCGCGGAACGCCTGCGCGGCCTTCACATCGCCCGCGACCTGCTTCAGCTCGGCCGCCGCCTTCGCCTCGTCTCCGCCGTTGAGGGCGATGCCGGCCTTCGCCATGCCGGCGAGCGCGCGATAGCCCTGGCTGGGGCCGGACGCGATCGCCTCAAGCTCTTTCAGCGCCTCGGTCGAGCCGCCGGATTCGGCCTTTTCAAGGGCGGCGGTGAATTGTTCGGAGACGGCCTCGATGCGGCGGGTCTGTTCGGCGCGCCACCAGAACCAGCCGCCGAGCGCCACAAGGCCGAGCACCACGGCCAGCAGGATCCAGCGCCCCCAGGTGACGAGGAACTTCTTCATCTCGTCTTCGCGATAGGCTTCATCCACTTCCCGGATGAAGGCGTCGTCCCTCGGGTCGGAGGGCTTGCTGGGCGGTGTGCTGGCCAAGGTTTGTTCCCTGAATAATGTAGGGCCGGGCAAAGCCGGCAACATCCTCTTCGGTCTGTCGCCAGTCCTTTAGAGAGTGGTTCGGCAAACCGAAAGCCCCCTCCACAGGCCCGGCGGCGGGCCTGCTATCGCGGGCCGCGCTTTGCGGGCCGATGAACGGGCTTCAGCCTTTGGGCGGCTTCGGCAGGTAAAGCTCGGCCTCGGCCGGGAAGCTGCGGTCGCGGACGGCCTGGGCATAGGTGGCGGCGGCGGCCGAGATCCGGTCTGCGAGGGTGTCGAAGCGGCGCACGAAGCGGGGCACGCGCTCGAACATGCCCAGCATGTCGTCCACGACCAGCACCTGCCCGTCGCAGTCGGGCGAGGCGCCGATGCCGATGGTGGGGCAGGCGACGGCGGCGGTGATCGCGCGGGCGACGGGTTCCACCACGCCTTCCACCACCAGCGCGAAGGCGCCGGCGGCGGCCACGGCCCGTGCATCGCCCTCGATCTTGGCGGCTTCGGCCCCGCTGCGGCCGCGCGCGCCATAGCCGCCCAGCGCATTCACCGCCTGCGGGGTGAGGCCGACATGGCCGACGACGGGGATGCCGCGCTTCACGAGGAAGTCGATCGTGGGGGCCAGCACCTCGCCGCCCTCCATCTTCACCGCTGCCGCGCCGGTTTCGCGGAGCACGCGGGCGGCGGTTTCGAAGGCCTGTTCGGGCGATGCCTCGTAGGTGCCGAACGGCAGATCGACCACGACAACGCTGCGGTAGCTGCCGCGAACCACGGCGGCGCCATGGGCGATCATCAGGTCGAGCGTGACCCGGACGGTGGTATCCAGACCGTAGATCACCTGCCCGAGGCTGTCGCCCACCAGCAGCATGTCGCAGTGGGGATCGAGGAGCTGCGCCATACGGGCGGTGTAGGCCGTCAGCATGACGACAGGATCGGCCGTGACGCCGCCCTTCTTGCGCGCCTGGATGGCGGGCACGGTGAGGCGGCGGACCGGTTCCGGCACGGGATGCGCGCGGGACGTTGCGGTATCGAGGGTGAAGGTGGTGGACATGGCCGCCCCCTTAGCGCTTCGGTTCGGGGCTGTCAGGTGCGGCTTGCGGGGCGGGATCCAGCGGGGCGGCCTGCGCCGGCTGCGCGGGGGCCTCCCGCTCGGCCTTTTCGCGGCGCTTGCGTTCCTGCCGTTCGGCCTTCGCCCTGTCCTGCGCTTCTTCCTCGGCCGTCTGGGTGGTCGCATCCACGGCGGTTTCGACGGCCGTTCCCGCCACATCGACGGCGGCGCCAACTGCGCTTGTCACCAGGCAGCCCGGCAACAGCAGCAGGAACGACAGGGCGGCCAGTTCGCGCATCATCCTTGATCCTTCCCCATCGGCTTGCCGTCTTCCTTGCGGAAACCGGCGGGCAGCGGCGCCTCCAGAAGATCCAGCACCTCTTCCGACGGCCGGCACAGGCGGACACCCCGCGCCGACGAGACGAACGGGCGGTTCACCAGCACGGGGTGGCGGATCATGGCCGCGATCAGCGCCTCGTCGTCTGCCGTTTCCAGCCCGGCGGCTTCGGCCTGCTTCTCGCGAAGGGCCTGTCGCGGGGTGAGGCCGGCGGCGGCGAACATCCCGATCAGTTGCCCGCGCGTCCAGCCCTGCTTCAGATAATCGACCACGAGCGGGTCCGCGCCGCTGGCGCGAATGGCGGCCAGCACGTTGCGCGACGTGCCGCATTTCGGGTTGTGATAGATGGTGATCATCGGGGCGTCTCCGTCGCGTCCGGCGCTTCGGCGGTGTCGGCAGGCGCGCGCTGGAGCGCCCCCGATGCGGCCCGGCCGGCGGCGGCGCCCGCGGCCGGATTGGCCGTCGCCACGCCCACGGCCGCGCCGGCCGCCACGGGGGCCGCCGCCCGGGCAACGGCTGTCGTCGCCTGTCCGGCGGCCTGCACGGGCGCCGTGACGACGCGGGTGGGGCTGCAGGCGCAGGCGGCGAGGCCGAGCATGGCGATGGCGAGATGGGGTTGCATGCGCGTTCCTTCCGGGGCGCGTTCCTGCCCGTTCGGCGGCGGATTGGCAATTGCGGCTTGTCGCATACCGACCGGTTGGTATGTTTGCACCATGGCCGCCGAGTCGCTTGCCTTCGCCCCCTCGGATGCGCCCGCGCGCCAGAAGCTGCTGGCGGCGGCCATCACCCTCATCCGTCGCAATGGCTATGCCGCGACATCCGTTGACGAACTGTGCCGGGCGGCCGGGGTGACCAAGGGGGCGTTCTTCCACCACTTCGCCTCGAAGGACCGGCTGGCGGTGGCGGCGGCCGAGCATTTCACCAGCGTCGCCGCTGGCTGGTTCATGGCCGCGCCGTTCCTGCGGCTGGAGGATCCGGTCGATCGGCTGCTGGGCTATGTGGATTTCCGGCTGGCGCGGCTGACCGATGATCTGTCGCAATCGACCTGCCTGCTGGGCACGCTGGTGCAGGAGGCGTATGAGAAATCCCCCGAGATCCGCGAGGCCTGCTTCGCCGGGATCAAGGGGCAGGCGGGCGGAATCGAGGCGGACTGCGCCGCCGCGATCGCCGCCCATGGGCTGTCGATGGACCCGCATGGGCTGGCGCTGCACACCCAGGCGGTGTTGCAGGGGGCGTTCATCGTGGCGAAGGCGGCCGGATCGGCGGAGCCAGCGCGCGGCAGCCTTGTTCATCTGAAACGCTATCTTGCGATGCTGTTCGACAGGCCGATGGAGGGAGAAAGCGCATGACCGACACGAGCGAGTGCCCGAGCGGCGATGGCCCGGCAGGCGGGGTGACGCCGCATCTGTGCGTGGCGGACGCCGCCGCCGCGATCGACTTCTATGCCCGCGCCTTCGGGGCGACAGAGGTGATGCGCCTGCCCGGCCCGGACGGGCGGCTGATGCATGCCTCTGTCCTGCTGAACGGGGCGATGGTGATGCTGAACGACGAATATCCCGAAATGGGCGGGCTGGGGCCGAAGGCGCGCGGCGGCACCTCTGTGACGCTGCACCTGCATGTGCCCGACGTGGATGCCGCCGTGGCGCGGGCGGTGGAGGCCGGTGCGCGGCTGGTGATGCCGGTGGAGGACATGTTCTGGGGCGACCGTTATGGGCTGGTGGAGGACCCCTTCGGCCATCAATGGTCGCTCGCCACGCCGGTGCGGGCCGTTTCGGCGGCCGATCTTGCCGAAGCCGTCGCGAAGATGGGAGGCTGACCATGGCAAGGAACCTGATGCCCTGCCTGTGGTTCGCGACCGAAGCGCTGGAAGCCGCGGACCATTATGTCGCGATCATTCCCGACAGCCGGATCGACAACATCATGCGTGGCCCCGACGGCGATGTGGTGCTGGTGAACTTCACGCTGGCGGGCAAGCCTGTGATGGCGCTGAACGGCAACCCGCAGCCGGGGTTCGTGGACGCCTGTTCGATGGTGGTTTCCTGCGAGGGGCAGGCGGAGCTGGATCGCATATGGGACGGGCTGCTGGCCGGCGGCGCCACCAAGGCGTGCGGCTGGCTGGCCGACAGATACGGCGTCGCCTGGCAAGTGGTGCCGGACAATCTGCCCGACTTGCTGGACCCGGCCGATCAGGCGGCGGTGGGACGGGTGATGCAGGCCGTGATGGGGATGATCAAGCTGGACATCGGGGCG
>NZ_JAYRCW010000095.1:0-9605 GCF_041909755.1 Sandaracinobacter sp. | reverse complement strand
CTTCGTCCGGAGGGCCGATCGGCCATTTGCAGATGCGGTCGTTGAGATCGAGCAGGGTGACCTTGCCGCCCTTGCCGCGCGGCGCCGCCGCCTTTGCGGCGGGTTGTAGCCCTGCCGGCACCGGGGGAGGCGCGGCGGGCGTGGCGGCCGGGGCAGGCTGGGCCACCGGGGTGGCCGGGGCCTGAGGCGCGGGGGCCGCGGCTGTCGGTGCCGGGGCGGGCGCGGGGCGCGGGGCGGCCTTGGGCGCGGCGGGCTTCGGTTCTGCCCTCACGGTCTTTGCCTCTGCCTTCGGCTCGCCGGTTTTCAGCGGCGAGGGGCGCGAGGCGAGGCCGAGGCGGTGAGCCTTGCCGATCACCGCGTTGCGCGACAGGCCTTCGCCCAGAACTTCGGCAATCTGGCTCGCCGAGCGGCCTTCTTCCCAATATTGCTTCAGGAGCGCGATGCGCTCGTCAGTCCAGGCCATGGTTCCGCTTCCGGTTTCACGGCTTGCAGGGGATGCCGGGCGACATTAGACGCAGTGGCAACCATGCAAGCGCAACAATCACCCCAGCCCATTGCGCCGACGCTTCCGGAACCGGGCGTTCCGGTGATCCACGGCATCAACTGGCTGGGAATTCGCACCCTCTATGTGAAGGAAGTGCGGCGCTTCTTCAAGGTTCAGATGCAGACGGTGTGGGCGCCGGCCATCACGACGCTGATGTTCCTGGCCATCTTCACCCTGGCTTTGGGCGGCGCGAAGGGGGAGGTGCTGGGCTTTCCCTATGCCACTTTCCTGGCGCCGGGCCTGATCATCATGGGGATGACGCAGAACGCGTTCCAGAACAGCCTGTCGTCCATCATCATCGCCAAGGTGCAGGGCACGATCGTGGATGTGCTGATGCCGCCGCTGAGCCATGGCGAACTGCTGTTCTGCTATGTGGCGGGCGCGGTGACGCGGGCCTGGGCGGTGGGGCTGGCGGTGTGGGCCGCCATGCTGCTGTGGCCCGGCGTGGACGTGTCGGTTTCGAACCCGCTGCAGGTGCTGCTGTTCGGGACGCTGGGCGCGCTGATGCTGGGGCTGCTGGGTGTGCTGACCGGCATCTGGGCCGACAAGTTCGACCATGGCGCGGCGGTGACCAACTTCCTTGTGCAGCCGCTGACGCTGCTGTCGGGCACTTTCTATGCGATCGACCGGCTGCCGCCTGCGATGCAGTCCGTGAGCCGGGCGAACCCCTTCTTCTACATGATCGACGGGTTCCGCGCCGGCTTCATCGGGGTGGCGGAAGCGCCGGTGTGGCTGGGGGCCGTGATCGTGGGCGGGCTGTGCCTGATCCTGTGGGCGGCGGCCTATGCGCTGCTGAAATCGGGGTGGAAATTGCGCGCCTGACGGGCTATGCCTGCGCAAATGGTTGAGGCGGCTTTGCGCCGCCTTTTTTTATTCCGTCTGCCCAGACACGACAGCAAGAGGATGCCATGGCCATTTCCCCGCTGATGACCGTTTACCCCCGGTGCGAAGTCGAGCCGGTGCGTGGGGAAGGCGCCTATCTGTTCGACAGCGCGGGGAAGCGCTGGCTGGACTTCGCCTCCGGCATTGCGGTGAACCTGCTGGGCCATGGGCATCCGCACCTGACGCAGGCCATCCAGAAGCAGGCCGCGACGCTGATGCACACGTCGAACCTGTATGGATCGCCGCAGCAGATGGGCGTGGCGAAGCGGCTGGTGGAGCTGACCTTCGCCGACACGGTGTTCTTCACCAATTCGGGCGCGGAGGCGCTGGAATGCGCGGTGAAGACCGCGCGCGCCTATCACTACGCCACGGGCAATCCGCAGAAGTACCGGCTGCTGACCTTTTCCAACGCCTTCCACGGGCGGACGCTGGCGACCATTTCCGCGACCGACCAGGAGAAGCTGCGCAAGGGCTTCGAGCCGCTGCCCGACTGGTTCCACGTGCTGCCCTTCAACGACCTGGCGGCGGCGGAAGCGGCGATCGACGATTCGATCGGCGGCTTCCTGGTGGAGCCGATCCAGGGCGAGGGCGGCATCCGCCCGGCGACGCAGGAATTCCTGCAGGGCCTGCGCCGGCTGGCGGACGAGCGCGGGCTGCTGCTGGTGCTGGACGAAGTGCAGACGGGCGTGGGCCGGACCGGCACGCTGTTCGCGCATGAGCAATATGGGATCACGCCCGACATCATGGCGATCGCCAAGGGGATCGGCGGCGGCTTCCCGGTGGGGGCCTGCCTGGCGACCGAAAAGGCCGCGCAGGGCATGGTGATCGGCACGCATGGATCGACCTATGGCGGCAACCCGCTGGCGATGGCCGCCATCAACGCCGTGCTGGACATCGTGGCCGAGCCCGACTTCCTGGCCGAGGTGCGGGCGAAGGGGGAGCGGCTGCGCGCGAGCCTGGAGCAGATGATCCCGAACCACGACCTGTTCGACCATGTGCGCGGCAGCGGGCTGATGCTGGGGCTGAAGCTGAACGGCGACAGCCGGGCCTTCGTGGCGCATGCGCGTTCGAACCACGGGCTGTTGACGGTGGCTGCCGGGGACAATGTGGTGCGCATCCTGCCGCCGCTGAACATCGACGAGAGCCATATCCGCGAGTGCGTGGAGAAGCTGTCGGCGGCGGCTTCGGCCTTTGAATCGCAGGCGGCGGCATGAGCGGCGTTCGGCACCTGCTGAACCTGTCGGACCTGGGCGCCGGCGGGTTGCGGCGCGTGCTGGACCACGCCCGGGCGCGCAAGGCCGCGCGCCGGGGACTGCCGCAGGGTGCGGCGGACAGCGACGCGCCGCTGGCCGGGCATGTGCTGGCCGCCATCTTCGAGAAGCCTTCGACGCGGACGCGGCTGAGTTTCGACATCGCCATGCGGCAGCTGGGGGGCGAGACGATCACTCTGTCTGCCGGGGACATGCAGCTGGGGCGGGGCGAGACGATCGGCGACACGGCGCGCGTGCTTTCCGGTTTCGTGGACGCGGTGATGATCCGCGCCAACCGCCATTCCGACGTGGCGGACTTTGCAGCCGCAGCGACGGTGCCGGTGCTGAACGGGCTGACGGACGTGTCGCACCCGTGCCAGATCGTGGCTGACCTGCTGGCGGTGGAGGAGCGGCTGGGCCGCAATGCCGACGGCACGCGCTGGGCCTGGGTGGGCGACGGCAACAATGTCTGCAATTCCATCATCGAGGCGGCGGGTCTGCTGGGCTTTTCGCTGACGGTGGCCTGCCCGGCCGGATATGAGCCGGATGCGGGTTTCGTGGCCGACGCGGTGGCGCGGGGCGCCGACATCCGGGTTGTGCGCGAGCCGGACGAGGCCGCCGCCGGGGCCGATGTGGTGGTGACCGACACCTGGGTTTCGATGGGCGACACCGACGTTGCCGAGCGGCAGGCGGCATTCGCGCGATACCAGGTGAACGAGGCGCTGATGGCGAAGGCGGGGGCGGACGCGCTGTTCCTGCACTGCCTGCCCGCGCATCGCGGCGAGGAAGTGACCGATGCCGTGATCGACGGCCCGCAATCGGCCGCGTGGGAAGAGGCGGCGAACCGCGTGCATGCGCAGAAGGCGTTGCTGCTGTGGTCGCTGGGCCGGCTGGGCTGAGGGCGATATGGGCGGCGACAGGCTTCTGGGCTTTACCATCCCCTGGCGCGCGGCGCGCGGCCGGGTGGTGCGGCTGGGTCCGACGCTGAACGAGATCCTGGCGGCGCATGCCTATCCCGAGCCGGTGGCGCGGCTGGTGGCGGAAGCGCTGGTGCTGACGGCCATGCTGGGTTCGCTGTTCCGGCCGGATGACGGGCAGATGACCGTGCAGGCGAAGGGCGAGGGCGGGCCGATCCGGCTGCTGGTGGCGGACTGGCGGCAGGGCGAGCTGCGCGGCTATGCCAGCCAGGACCTGGACCGCCGCTATCCGCCGGTGGAGGAGGGGCGGTCTGCCGGGCTGGAGGCGATGCTGGGGACCGGCTATCTGGCGATCACGCTGGACCAGACGGCCTCTGCCGAGCGGTATCAGGGGATCGTGGCGCTGGGCGGAGACACGCTGGAGGCATCGGCGCAGGGCTATTTCGCGGACAGCGAACAGTTGCCGACGCTGGTGCGGCTGTCGGCGCGGCGGGGCGCGGACGGGCGATGGACCGCCGGCGGCCTGATCGTGCAGCATCTGCCGCGCGCCGAGGAAGGGGCCGCGCGGCTGCATGTGGACGGCGAGCGCGAGGACTGGGCGCATGTGGAGGCGCTGGCGGCGACGGTGACGGGCGACGAGCTGACCGACCCGGCGCTGCCGCTGGAGACCCTGTTGTGGCGGCTGTTCAATGAGGATGAGGTGCGCGTGCTGCCCGATGTGGCGCTGTCGCGCGGGTGCCGGTGTTCGGTGGCGCATATCCGCAGCGTGCTTGAGCAGTTCCCAGAGGAGGAGCGCGTGGGGATGCGCAACGCCGAGGGGGTGATTGCGGTGGATTGCGAATTCTGCTCGCGGCAGTTCCTGCTGGCGCTTTGAGGCGGCCGGGCGCCCTTCTTTCGCCCGACTTGCCGTTCAGGCTGGCATGATGCGACCGATCCTTCTGGCCCTTGTTCTGAGCAGTTCCGTTGCCGCGCAGCCGGTGCCGGAAATGCAGGCGCTGCGCGGATTCGCGCCGGGGGCCTGGCAGGTGACGCCGATCGGCGGCCAATCGAGCAGCAGCCAGTGCCTGCATGATCCGGCGCCGATGTTGATGGGGGGGCGGCCCGGGGCCGAGTGCAGCTTTACCCTGATCGCGGACGGCGCCGACGGGGCGACGCTGACCTATCGCTGTGCCGGGGGCCGTTCCGGGCGAACGATGCTACGCCGGGATGCGAAGGGCATCTTCACCGTGGATGCACAGGGGCTGGAGGGCGGCCGGCCCTTCCAGAGCCGCAGCGAGTGGCGGCGCACGGGCGCCTGCTGAGCCGGGCGTTTCACACTGATCAAGCGGCGAGGGTTTGCAGCCGGGCCTGAGCGGTTATGCTGACGCCCATGGGATGGGACACCGAGATCGAGGAGCTGCGCCGCCGGCAGGAGCTGGCGCGGCGCATGGGCGGGGCGGAAAAGCTGGCGCGGCAGGCGGCGGCGGGGCGGATGGACGCGCGGGCGCGGATCGCGGCCGTGGCGGACCCCGGCACCTTCCGCGAGATCGGCGAACTTTCCGGCTTTGCCAGCTATGCCGAAGATGGGGAGATGGCGGCGTTCCTGCCGGCCAACTTCCTGTTCGGGCGCGGGGAGATCGACGGCCGGCCGGTGGTGGTGACGGCGGATGACTTCACCGTGCGCGGCGGGGCGGCGGACGCGGCGCTGCACCGCAAGCTGCTGGAGGCGGAGCGGCTGGCGAGCGAATATCGGATGCCGCTGATCCGGATGATCGAGGGCACGGGCGGGGGCGGGTCCGTCCGCACGCTGGAGGCGATGGGCCACACCTATATCCCGGAGATCCCGGGCTGGGAGGTGATGGTTGCCAACATGTCGGACGTGCCCGTTGTGGCGCTGGGGCTGGGGCCGGTCGCGGGCCTTGGCGCCGGGCGGATGGTGATGGCGCATTACAGCCTGCTGGTGGAGGGGGTTTCGCAGATGTTCGTGGCCGGGCCGCCGGTGGTTGCCGCGGCGGGCGAGGTGCGGACCAAGGAGGAGCTGGGCGGGGCGGCCATCCATGCGAAGAACGGCGCGGTGGACGACCGGGTGGCGAGCGAGGCCGAGGCCTTTGACCGGCTGCGGCGGTTCCTGAGCTATCTGCCCTCTTGCGTGGACGAGCTGCCGCAGCGGGTGAAGGGGCGGGACAATCCGGCCCGGCGGGAGGCCTGGCTGAACGATGCCGTGCCGCGCGATTCGCGGCGGCTCTATCCGATCCGGCCGATCGTGGAGGCGATCGTGGACAAGGGGAGCTGGTTCGAGATCGGGCGGGAATGGGGGCTGGGCGTGGTGACGGGCCTTGCCCGGCTTGACGGCTATGCGGTGGCGGTGATCGCCTCCAACCCGGAGGCGCTGGGCGGGCTGTGGACAGCGGCGACGGCGCGCAAGGTGGAGCGGATGGTGGACCTGGCGGACACGTTCCACCTGCCGGTGGTGCATCTGGTGGACAATCCGGGCTTCCTGATCGGGCGGCGGGCCGAGGATGAGGCGACGATCCGCTGGGGCAGCCGGGCGCTGGCCGCGATCTATCAGGTGAGCGTGCCCTGGGCGAGCGTGATCCTGCGCAAGGCCTATGGGATGGCGGGATCGGCCCATGCGCCCGCCGACCGCTTCCGCTGGCGCATGGCCTGGCCGAGCGGAGACTGGGGCAGCCTGCCGATCGCGGGCGGACTGGAGGCGGCCTACAAGAGCGAGCTTGAGGCATCGGACGACCCGGGCGCGAAACTGAAGGACATCCGCGCGCGGCTGGACCGGGTGCGGAGCCCGTTCCGCACCGCCGAGCGGTTCGGGGTGGAGGCGATCATCGCGCCGGAGGAGACGCGCGCCGAACTGTGCGCCTTTGCGGCGATGGCGCAGCGGGCGCTGAAGCCGGGACGAAAAGGGCGCGGGCTGAGGCCCTGACCCCGAAGTGTCGGGATTCTTGACAGACTGGCGCGGGGACTGCCGGTTTCCGTGAGGGGAAACATCTGACAGGCCAGCCGCTTGGCGGCGTTAACCATGCCCGGCACGATTCTTGCTGCACTGCAGCGGGTCATCGTGACGTGCAGGGGACTGACGATGCTGAAGCGGCTGACGGCGATGACACTGGCTTCGATGCTGATGGGAAGCGGCGCGCAGGCGGCGGCGACGATCTATGGCGAACCGGGTGTCGCCATCTCGAAAAGCTACAGCTTCTTCAAGCTGACGGACGGCGACCTTCTGGTGAGCTTCCTGGGCGCGACTGCGGGCTATACCAGCTATCTGGGCGTCATCGTGGACGGCGTGGACCTGGGGCTGGGGCTGAGCAACGAGGACAGGCGCGGCACGACCAAGAATTTCGGGTTCGTCGATGCGGGGTCCAGCATCCTGTTCTACCTGGACGTCGAGACGACCGGTCAGCGTTATTTTTCGAGCCCCGGCCTGAACGGCGACGGGCTGAACCATCTGTTCGCCGGCTTTTATGGGGGCGGCAACCGGATCGGCGGGAAATGGTTCCAGCGCGGCAATTATGCCGCGATCGGCTTCGAGGACATGGAGGGCGGCGGCGACAATGATTATGACGACGCCCGCTTCATCGCGCAGGAAGTGGGGCTGGTGGAGGATGCGCCCGAGCCGGCGGCCTGGGCGATGATGATCATGGGATTCGGGCTGGTGGGTGCGGCGGCCCGGCGGCGGCGGAAAACGGCCTGACGCCGGGGGCCTATTCCCGGCGCACCATGTCCAGCCGTTCCCTCGTGTAGGGGTAGCCGATCCCTTCCGGGATGGAGAGCCAGCCATCGGCCGAGATGTCCGGCTGGATGAAGGGCGGATCGGTGGGATCGGCGAGCAGCGCCGCGACGGTTGCGAACTGCGCAAGGCGGGCGATGTTGCAGCGGGTGGGGAAGAGCAGGCTGATGCGGCCGTCGTCTGCTTCGGTGAGCAGCTGGGCCGGGGTTGCCCAGCGGGCATGGACCGCTTCGTGGCCATCCGCCAGCATGACTTCGCCATCGGGCAGGGCGGCCACATAGAAGTGGGTGTCGAACCGTTTGTGCAGGCCCGGCGGCGGCAGCCAGCGGGCGAAGGGGCGGAGCGACGCGGCGTTCAGCTGGTGGCCGATCTGGGCCAGAAGCTCTGCGAAGCCGATTTCGTGCCGGTCTGACGCGGGGCGGAGGCGGGCGCGGGTTTCGCTGTCGACCGCGGGGCCTGACGACAGCAGGATTCCGGATTCCTCGAACGCCTCGCGCGCGGCGGTGATCCGGGCGGTGGCGTCGTCTGTGGTGAGGGTGTCGAAGCCTGCGAAGGCCTTGTCGCCGGGCGTGTCTGTCGGATCGACCTTGCCGCCCGGGAAGGCGACGGCGCCACCGGCGAAGCCCATGCCCTTCGCCCGTTCGATCGCGAGCACCTCGAGCCCGTCGGGGCCGTTGCGGGCGATGATGACTGTGGCGGCGGGAATCGCGCCGGCGGGATCCGGCGCATTCGCCGCTGGGGTGGTTTTCGACATCAGGTCTTCACTGTAGGGACGTCCGCGCGGTGCTGTCGCCGCAGATTTTTTGGGGGTGCCGGATGAGCGACGCCGTTGCCGGATCGACCGGGGTGCTGGACTGGGACGGCCGGGATGCGCGGGCGCTGCTGGCGCTGGAGCGGCTGGACCGCGACCTGTTCCGCAACCGGCTGAACCAGCGCAACGCCAATGACGCGCTGTTCGGCGGGCAGGTGCTGGCGCAGGCGCTGACGGCGGCGACGCACACGGTTGAGTCCGAAGGGACTTCGGCGCGCGCGGTGCATTCGTTGCATGGCTATTTCCTGCGGGCCGGGCGGGCGCACGGGCCGGTGATCTATCAGGTGGACCGCACGCGCGACGGCGGCCGTTTTTCCACGCGGCGGGTGATCGCCATTCAGGAAGGCGAGCCGATCTTCCACATGGAATGCGGCTTTCATGCCGACGAGGCGGGCTATTCGCATCAGGCCGGGCTGCCGGCGGGCGTGCCGCGCCCCGAAGACCTGCTGACCCTGCCGGAACTGGCCGACAGCATGGGCGCGGAGCTGCCGGACTGGGTGCGCGCCCGCTGGAAGGGGCAGGACCGGCGGATCGAGGTGAAGCCGGCCGATCCGATGAGCTTTCTGCACCGGCCGGGGCTTTCGCAGCGGGCGATCTGGATGCGGTTGCCGAGCGGGGCAGGGGCCGAGGCGGCCGAGCAGGCCGGCCTGCTGGCCTATCTTTCGGACTATTGGCTGGCGGGGACGGCGGCGCTGCCGCACACGCTGCCCATGCCAAGCCCGACCCTGTTCATGGCGAGCCTGGATCATGCGATGTGGTTCCACCGTCCCGCGCGGGTGGAGGAATGGCTGCTGTTCGCGTGCGAGAGCCCTTCGGCGCAGGCGGGACGGGGACTTTCGCGGGCGCTGATCTATGCCGCAGACGGCACG
This sequence comes from Sandaracinobacter sp., assembly GCF_041909755.1. Classification (NCBI taxonomy): domain Bacteria; kingdom Pseudomonadati; phylum Pseudomonadota; class Alphaproteobacteria; order Sphingomonadales; family Sphingosinicellaceae; genus Sandaracinobacter; species Sandaracinobacter sp. Next base: position 611 of record NZ_JAYRCW010000095.1, on the reverse strand, counting down.
CTGGTGGCGAGCACGGCGCAGGAGGCGCTGCTGCGGATCCGCGAGGCGTGACCGAGGCGGCGATCCGGGTGGAGGGCGGTGACCTGCTGCTGAGCGTGACGGCGCGGCCGGGCGCGCGCGCCGACCGGATTCGCGGGGTGAAGGGCGGCCTGCTGCAGGTGGACGTGGCGGCAGCGGCCGAGGACGGAAAGGCGACCGAGCGGCTGCTGGCGTTCCTGGCCGCTGAACTGGGCGTGGCGCGCCGCGACGTCGAGCTGGTGTCTGGCGAATTCGCACGGTTCAAGCGGGTGCGGGTGCGGGGCCTGAGCGAGGTGCCGGAGGGATTGCTGGCCCATCAGATCCAGAATCGCTGACGCCCCCCGGCCCGCAAGGCCGCAAGCGCGACCGCGCGCCCGGAGCGCAGCGGAGGAAGCCAAGGCGGGCGGATGCCCGCCGCCCGGCGCTTGAGGGGAAAAACAAGATCCGGCCCGCAGGGGCCGCAAGGCCGACCGGCCGCCGCGCCAAGTGGCGCGAAGCCAAGGCGGGCGGATGCCCGCCGCCCGGCGCCTGAGGGGAAATCAACCCCGGCCCGCAGGGCCGCAAGCGCGACCGCGCGCCCGGAGCGAAGCGGA
>NZ_JAYRCW010000094.1:0-9875 GCF_041909755.1 Sandaracinobacter sp. | reverse complement strand
TGGCCGGTGAACACTTCGGCGACATGGAACGGCTGGCTGAGGAAGCGCTGGATCTTCCGCGCGCGGGCGACCGTCAGCTTGTCCTCTTCCGACAGTTCATCCATCCCCAGAATGGCGATGATGTCCTGAAGAGACTTGTACTTCTGCAGGATCTGCTGAACGGCACGGGCCGTTTCATAATGCTCCTGGCCGACGATGCGCGGCTCCAGCACGCGGCTGGTGGAATCCAGCGGATCGACCGCCGGGTAGATGCCGAGTTCGGCGATCTGGCGGCTGAGCGTCGTCGTCGCGTCGAGGTGGGCGAACGAAGTGGCCGGCGCCGGGTCGGTCAAGTCGTCGGCGGGCACGTAGATGGCCTGCACCGAGGTGATCGAACCCTTGGTGGTGGAGGTGATGCGCTCTTGCAGGGCGCCCATGTCGGTGGCGAGCGTCGGCTGATAGCCCACGGCCGAGGGGATGCGGCCCAGCAGCGCCGACACTTCCGAACCGGCCTGGGTGAAGCGGAAGATGTTGTCCACGAAGAACAGCACGTCCTGGCCTTCGACGTCGCGGAAATATTCAGCGATCGTCAGGCCCGAGAGGGCGACGCGTGCGCGGGCTCCCGGCGGCTCGTTCATCTGGCCGAACACGAGGGCGACCTTGGAGCCCTCCGACGTCGGGTTGCCGTCCGCGTCCTTGGCGATGACGCCCGCGTCGAGGAATTCGTGGTAGAGGTCGTTCCCTTCGCGGGTGCGTTCCCCCACGCCCGCGAACACGGAGTAGCCGCCGTGGCCCTTGGCGATGTTGTTGATCAGTTCCTGGATCAGAACCGTCTTGCCGACGCCCGCGCCGCCGAACAGGCCGATCTTGCCGCCCTTGGCATAGGGGGCAATCAGGTCGACGACCTTGATGCCGGTGACGAGGATGGCGGCTTCGGTCGACTGGTCGGTGAATTCCGGGGCCGGCGCGTGGATTGGGGCCGTCTGCGTGGCGCCAACCGGGCCGCGCTCGTCGATGGGTTCACCGATCACGTTCATGATCCGGCCCAGCGTCTGCGGGCCGACGGGCACGCGGATCTGGGAGCCGGTGTCGGTCACTTCCTGGCCGCGGACGACGCCGTCCGTCGAATCCATGGCGATGGTGCGAACGGTGTTTTCACCGAGGTGCTGCGCGACTTCGAGGACGAGGCGGCGGCCTTCGACCGTGGTTTCCAGCGCGGTCAGGATTTCCGGCAGATTGTCTTCGAACGACACGTCGACGACGGCGCCGATGACCTGGGTGATCCGGCCGACATTGTTGGTGGTGCTTGCCATGAGCTGTTGTCCCGTCGGTTAGAGCGCTTCCGCGCCCGAAATGATTTCAATGAGTTCCTTGGTGATCGCGGCCTGGCGGGTACGGTTGTATGTCAGCGTCAGGCGGTTGATCATGTCCCCGGCGTTGCGGGTGGCGTTGTCCATCGCGGTCATGCGGGCCCCCTGTTCAGAGGCCGCATTCTCGTTCAGCGCGCGATAGAGCTGCACTGCCACGTTGCGCGGAAGCAGATCGTTCAGGATCGCCTCCTCGCCCGGTTCATATTCGACGACGGCGGCAGCGGCCCCGGCCGGCGCGGCTTCCGGCACCTTCACCGGGATCAGCTGCTGCGCCTGGGGCTCCTGCACCAGCGCCGACTTGAACTCGGAATAGAACAGGGTGGCCACGTCATATTCGCCGGCATTGAAGCGCGCGATCAGATCGGCGCCGATGCCCTGCGCGATATCGAAGCCCACCGTCTTGTGCGAGGACAGATCGACAGTTTCCACGATGGCCGCCCGGTGCGTGCGCAGCAGCGCAGCGCGGCCCTTCTTGCCGATCAGGAACAGCTTCACCGTCTTGCCCTGCGCTTCAAGCTCTGCGGCATGGCGGCGCGCGGCGCGGACGATGTTGGTGTTGAAGCCGCCGCACAGGCCGCGTTCTGCGGTGGCGACGACAAGCAGGTGCACCTGATCCCGGCCGGTTCCGGCCAGAAGCGGCGAAGCCCCCGGCCCGACCGACACCTTGGCGGCCAGGCTGGCGATCACAGCATCCATGCGCGCGGCGTAGGGGCGGCCCTGTTCGGCCCGCTCCTGCGCGCGGCGCAGCTTGGCGGCCGCCACCATCTTCATCGCCTTGGTGATCTTCTGCGTGGATTTCACCGAGGCGATGCGGACCTTCAGATCCTTCAATGAAGGCATCTAGTCGTTCCTTCAGGCAAAGGTCTTGGTGAAGGCCGCAATCGCGTCCTTGAGCGCAGCCCTCGTGGTGTCGGACAGATCCTTCGATTCCCGGATATCCTTCAGGATGTTCGGGTGGTTGGTGCGAAGGTCCGACAGAAGGGCAGCTTCATAGCGGGTCACGGCGTTGGCCGGGATGCCATCCAGATAGCCGTTCACGCCGGCGAAAATGGAGGCGACCTGCTCCTCGAAGGGAAGCGGGTTGTACTGGGGCTGCTTCAGCAGTTCGGTCAGCCGCTCACCGCGCGCCAGCAGCTTCTGCGTGGAGGCGTCGAGGTCGGAGCCGAACTGGGCGAAGGCCGCCATTTCCCGGTACTGGGCGAGTTCCAGCTTGATGGAGCCCGCGACCTTCTTCATCGCCTTGGTCTGCGCGGCGGAGCCAACGCGGCTGACCGAGAGACCGACGTTGATGGCCGGACGGATGCCCTGATAGAACAGGCCGCTTTCCAGGAAGATCTGGCCATCGGTGATGGAGATCACGTTGGTCGGGATATAGGCCGACACGTCGCCGCCCTGGGTTTCGATGACGGGCAGCGCCGTCAGCGAGCCGTTGCCGTTGGCGTCGTTCATCTTGGCGGCGCGTTCCAGCAGGCGGCTGTGCAGGTAGAACACGTCGCCCGGATAGGCTTCGCGGCCCGGCGGGCGGCGCAGCAGCAGCGACATCTGACGATAGGCGACAGCCTGCTTGGAAAGGTCGTCGTACACGATGACGGCATGCATGCCGTTGTCGCGGAAGAATTCGCCCATCGTGCAGCCCGTGTAGGGCGCCAGGAATTGCAGCGGGGCCGGTTCGGAGGCGGTGGCGGCGACGACGATGGAATATTCCATCGCGCCGTTTTCCTCCAGCGCGCGGACGATTTGCGCCACGGTGGAGCGCTTCTGGCCGACGGCGACATAGATGCAATAGAGCTTCTTGCCTTCGTCGTCGCCCTTGTTGGCTTCGCGCTGGTTGATGAAGGTATCGAGCGCGACCGCGGTCTTGCCGGTCTGCCGGTCGCCGATGATCAGTTCGCGCTGGCCGCGGCCGACGGGAACGAGCGCGTCCAGCGCCTTCAGGCCGGTCTGCACCGGCTCATGCACGGACTTGCGCGGGATGATGCCCGGCGCCTTCACTTCGACGCGGCGGCGCTCGGCGGCGTCGATCGGGCCCTTGCCGTCGATCGGGTTGCCCAGCGCATCGACGACGCGGCCGAGAAGGCCTTTGCCGACAGGCACGTCCACGATGGTGCCCGTGCGCTTGACGGTGTCGCCTTCCTTGATGCCGGTGTCGGCACCGAAGATCACGACGCCGACATTGTCGGCTTCCAGGTTCAGGGCCATGCCCTTGATACCACCGGGGAATTCGACCATTTCGCCGGCCTGCACATTGTCCAGGCCATGGACGCGGGCGATGCCGTCACCGACGGAGAGGACCTGGCCGACTTCCGACACCTCGGCTTCGGTGCCGAAGCTCGAGATCTGGTCGCGGATGACGCGGGAGATTTCCGCGGCGCGGATATCCATCTCTTATTGGCCTTTCATTTGCTGACCCAGGCGCGTGAGCCGGGTCTTGATGCTGCTGTCGATCTGTTCGGAGCCGATGCGGACGATAAGGCCGCCGAGGATCGAGGGATCCACGGTGACGTCGACCGCGATGGCGCGGCCCGTGCGGGCCTTCAGCTTGGTTTCCAGCGCCTTTTTCTGCGTCGCCGTCAGCTTGTGCGCGGCGATCACCTGGGCGGTGGTGGCGCCCTTATGGGCGGAAAGCATGAGGTCGAACTGGCGGATCACGTCTGCCAGCACGGACAGGCGGCCGTTCTGCGCCAGAACGCCCAGGAAGCGGGCCGTCAGGTCCGTGAGGCCAAGCGCGGCGGCGAGGGCGGCGACGGCCTTGCCGGCCTGTTCGCGGCTGATCGCCGGCGAGGTGGTGAGGGCGCGCAGGTCAGCCGATTCGGCAAGCGCCTCTTTCAGGATGGCGAGATCCCGGGCCGTGGCATCGAGCGTCTTCGCGGAGGCCTTGCCGGACTGCGCGAGATCGAAGAGGGCGGCCGCATAGCGCCCGGGAAGACCCGCTGCCGCCACTGACACGCGCATGTTGTTCAGATCCACCAACAGCCTCTTGTCTTTCTGGTGCCGGGGCCTTTCCAACGGAAATGCCCGGCGGTGATGTGCAGTCGCCCACGGCAGGCCGGTGTGCCTTGCGCGCGGGCGGGAGAAACCAGTGAAGCCGGGAAACAGGCCCCCAAAGGCCGCCCTGTGCTTGCGCGCGGGCCGTAGCATGGGGTTTCCGGCTTGCCAAGCCGGGCAGGGCGCCAAGACCCCACGCGACTTTCGCAGCAGCCATGCAGGCGGCGGATCAGCCGCGCCGCCGTTTCAGGATCAGATAGGCGGCCCCGGTGCCGCCATGCCTCGGGTGGGCGCGGCGGACCGCCGCAATGCGGGACGACAGCCCGTCCTCCCCCAGCCAGCGCGGCAGATCGGCACGGATCGCGCCGCGGGCTGACTTCCCCTCCATCAGGTCGGCCGGGGACGGGCCGGGATCATGGCCCTTGCCGGTGATTACAAGGATCACCCGCAGCCCGTTCCGCTCTGCATCTGCGACGCGCGTATATAGAAGGTGTCGCGCCTGTTCGCGGCGCAGGCCGTGCAGGTCGATCACCAGATCCGGTGCGAGCTTTCCAGAGGCGATGCGCCGATCCCAGCCGGAATCGAGCGATTCGGTGGGCGCGGCCGCAGGGGCAGGCGGCCGGGCCGGGGCAGGAAGGGGCGCGGGGGCGGGCCTCGCCCGGACGGCGCCGACGCGCTGCCGATCGATAATAGGCGCCGGCGCTGGCGCGGTGGACGGCGTCGCAGGCTTTCGGGGGTGAAGCGGCTTCACAGTGGCGGCGACCAGGGCCCACAGGGCCTGTTCGTCCGGCGCGAGCCGGCGGCTCATGGCCTGAGGCGCTGCGCCGCGCTGTTCGGCAGCAGGATCCGCGCCTGAAGCGGCGCCGCAAGCGGCCCGGCCCTGCGGCCGGCCTCGGCGCCCGCGCCGAAGAAGATGTCGAAGCGGTTGGCCCCCTTGATCGCCCCCCCTGTGTCGGCGGCGATCAAAAGGCGGCGGAACGGCTGGCCGTCCACCATCGTTTCGATCCAGACCGGTGCGCCCAGCGGCAGCGTCGCCGCGTCCGCCGCGGCATTGGCCTCTGCCAGCAAGGGAACGCCAAGCGCGCCGATGGGGCCGTCGATGGTGTCGGGCAGCTTGCGGAAGAAGATGTAGCTGGGGTTTTCCCGCATCAGCGCGGCGCCTTCGGCAGGGTTGGCGCGCAGCCAGGACTTGATCTCGTCCATGCCGGGTTTCGGCAGGATGCCGCGATCCTTCAGCAGCTTGCCGATGGCGACATACTGGTGGCCGTTCTGCCCGTCATAGCCGATGCGGAGTATGCCGCCGTCGGGCATGGCGAGCCGCCCGGAGCCCTGGATCTGCAGAAAGAACAGGTCCACCGGATCGGCCGCCCAGGCCAGTTCCAGCCCCCGGCCGGCGAAGGCACCGGATTCAATGGCGGCGCGATCGGGCGCGCGGACGACGCGGTTGCCCTTCACCAGCCCCCGGATCGTCCCGCCGCTGATGTTCCAGTCCTTCAGGTTCAGGTCCACCAGTTCGGGCGGCCGGGACAGAACCGGGGCCGCGCCGGGTGCGGGCGCGCGGAGACCCGCGATCTCGGGCTCGAAATAGCCGGTGGCGAGGCCCTTGCCATCGTTCAGGATCACCGGGGTGAAGTGGCGGGTGAAGAAGGTGGCCGGGTCGGTGCCGGCATCCGCGCAAGCAGCCTGCCAGTCCGCCGGGCGGGTCAGTCCAGAGGCATCCTCGCGCTTCAGAAGGCGCGGGCAAGCCCTGCGAAACGCCTCAAGCGCCTGAGGCGTCGCCGTGAACCCGGCGATTTGCCCTGCCGGGCTGGAGACGATGGGGGGCGTTTCGGGTGCAGCGGGTGCTGTTGGCCGGGGCAGCGGCGCCGGCGCCTTCTGACCGGCGCAGCCTGCGACCAGCGCAAAGACCAGCGCGATTCCGGCATGCCGCACGGGGCGGCCGGATGCGGCGGTCACTCTTCTTCGTCTGTGCCGACGAGAAGCCAGGCCGGATCAGACGAGGTGGTGTGGCGGCTGAACGTCCACAGATCATGGGTCTGGACGGTCGCGGCGGGGTCGCCGGCGATGACGCGGCCTTCGGCGTCGCGCGTCACGGTCACGATCTCGGCATCGAAGCGAACAGTCACTTCCGCCATGGCGCCGTTCATGTGCGCGCCGACGATCTGGGCCCGATCCACCTGCAGCAGGCGGTTCTCCACCCGTTCGCCCGCCGCCTTTCGGGCTTCGATGGCGGCGCGGAAGTTCGCCAGCATCTCGTCCGACACCAGGTCTGCCAGTTGGTCGGCATCACCCTTCCAGAAGCCTTCCAGGATCATCGCATAGGCGCCCTGCGAGCCGGCGAGGAAGCGATCCGGCGCAAAGCTGCGGTCTGCCCGGGCAACCAGCTCGAGGCCGGGGCGGACATCGGGGGCGACATCGGCCGGCAGGTCGATCGTGATCGGAGAATCCGGTTCGTTGCGGGCGCGGCCAGAGGGCTGAAGCGCATCCGGGCCGGCCGGGCGATAAGGATCCGCGACCGGCTTTTCATGGCCGGTGCGGCGGCCAAGCACATGGTAGAGCCTGAGGCCGATGAAGCCCGCAAGCATCGCCAGAAAGAAGATTTCGACCCAACCGCTCTGCATGTCCTGACGCCTTGATGTGCCAGACCTTCATTTCACAGAAGAGGTCCGGCCGCAATTGCCACGGCACGCATTTACGGTTGCGCCGGGGCAGGATGCAATTCACTCCGCACCCGAAATAGGGAAAGACGGGCGGAGTGCAAGCCTTGGGTGCGCGCCATCTGTGCAATGCGCGGGCGGGCAGGCGCTTGCGGCGCGGGGCCGGCGCTGCTAGCCCGCGCGGCAATTGTCCACGGCAGGCTTGGGGCCTGCCCAGCCGAGAGCCCGTTCATGACCGAGATTACGCCCGAAGCCGCCGAAGCCCTTGCCAATGGCGCAGACCTTGCGCCGCAGGCCGGCATCCTCGCGCAATATGTGAAAGATCTGTCGTTCGAAAATCCGAACGCGCCCGGCTCCCTGCAGATGCAGGGCCAGCCCAAGATCGAGATCAACGTGAATGTGAACGCCCGGGCGGGCGGCCAGGACATGTATGAAGTGGAGCTGAAGATCGAGGCGTCCGCCCGCGTGCAGGAAACCGGCCAGCTCGCCTTCCAGGTGGAGCTGCTCTACGCAGGGCTGTTCCGCCTTGTCGGCGCGCCGCAGGAAGCGCTGGAGCCCTTCCTGGTGGTGGAAGCGCCGCGCATCCTGTTCCCCTTCGCCCGCCGCGTGATCGCGGATTGCGTGCGCGACGGCGGCTTCCCGCCGCTGATGCTGGAGCCGATCGATTTCGGCGGCCTCTATCTTCAGCAGCTGGATGCGCGGGGCGCCGGCGCCCAGCCGTTCGGCAACGCCTGAACCGACGCCGGCCAGACCCGCGCATGACAGGGGCGGCCAGCCCATGTCCCTGATCCGCTCCGCCACAACCGTCGGCGCGATGACGTTGCTGTCGCGCGTCGTCGGGATGGTGCGCGAGATCCTGATGGCGCGCTATCTGGGCGCCGGCTTCGCGGCCGATGCCTTCCTTGTGGCGTTCCGGCTGCCCAACCTGTTCCGGTCCCTGTTTGCGGAAGGGGCCTTTTCGGCGGCGTTCGTGCCGCTGATCTCCCAGAAGCTGGGCAAGGACGGGAAGGGCGACGGCCTGACAAGCGCCGTTCGGCTGACGGAGCAGGCGCTGGCCGTGCTGTTTCCGGTGCTGCTTCTGTTCACCATCGTCATCATGCTGGCGGCAGGGCCGGTGGTATGGGCGATGACGGGCGGGTTCGAGGACCGGAGCCCGGAAAAGCTGGCGCTGACGGTGCAGCTGACGCGGCTGGCCTTTCCCTATCTGATGCTGATCTCGCTCGCCTCTCTGCTGGGCGGGTTGCTGAATGCGCTGGGCCGCTTCTGGGTCTATGCGGCGGCGCCGGTTTTGCTGAACCTGACGTTCATCGGCGGCTTCCTGTTCTTCAGGGGCGCGACGCCGGTGGAGACAGCGACGACACAGGCAGCTGCAATCGCGATTGCCGGTATCCTCCAGTTCCTGTGGCTGTGCTGGGATTGCTGGCGCATCGGCGTGCTGCCGCGTCTTACCTGGCCGAAGCTGACACCTGAGGTGAAGACCCTGCTGAAGCGCATCGGCCCGGCGGCGATCGGCGCGGGGGCGACGCAGATCAATCTGCTGGTTTCCACCATGATCGCGGCGCGCAATCTGCCGCAGGGATCTGTTTCCTACCTCTATTACGCCGACAGGCTGAACCAGCTGGCGCTGGGCATGATCGGCGTGGGCATGGGGGTAGCGCTGCTGCCCACGATGGGGCGGCTGATCGGCGCCGGAAACCCGGAAGCCGCGATCCACCAGCAGAACCGAGGCCTGGAATTCGTGCTGCTGTTCGGCCTGCCGGCGTCCATCGCGCTGATGGTCTCGGCGGATCCCATCGTTGCGGCCCTGTTCCAGCATGGGGAGTTCACCCGGGCGGACAGGATCGCCAGCGCAGCGGCGCTCAGGGCCTTTTCCAGCGGGCTTGTTGCCTACATGCTGGTGAAGGTGCTGACGCCCGGCTTTCACGCGCGCGGCGATACGCGGACGCCGATGCACATCGCGCTGGCCGCAATCGCCCTCAACCTCGTCGGCAATCTGATGCTGTCCCGGATGCTGGATCATGTGGGGATCGCGGTGGCGACTTCGGTTTCAGCCTGGTTCAACGTGGCGCTGCTGGCCGGGGTGCTGATCCATCGCGGCGCCTGGCACCCGGATGAGGGGCTGCTGCGCACGACGCCGCACATGCTGCTGGCGGCGCTGCTGATGGCGGGGCTGCTGTGGGCGCTGAACGGGCTGGTTCTGCCCATGGCCGAAGGCACGCTGGTCAGCCGGGCCGTCGGCATGTTGCTGCTGGTGGGCGCGGGCGGGCTGGTCTATGCGGGCAGCGGCCTGCTGATCGGCGCATATGATCCGCGGCAGCTTCTCAATTCGTTTCGCAGAGGATGAACATGCTGATCGTTTCCGGCATCCAGCCGACGGGTAACCTGCACCTCGGCAATTACCTGGGGGCGATCCGCAACTGGGCGCTGATGCAGGACGCGCTGGGGGACGGGGACCGGGCCTTTTTCTTCATCGCAGACATGCACGCGATCACGCTGAAGCAGGATCCGGCCGATCTGAAGCGCTCCACGCGGGAAATCGCGGCGGCGCTGATGGCGGCCGGGATCGATCCCGGCAAGGCGGTGCTGTTCAACCAGTCCCGCGTGCCGGAACATGCAGAGCTGGCCTGGGTGCTGGGCTGCACGGCGCGGATCGGCTGGCTGAACCGGATGACGCAGTTCAAGGAAAAGTCCGGCAAGGACCGGGAAGGCGCCTCCGTGGGGCTTTATACCTATCCGGTGCTGCAGGCGGCCGACGTGCTGCTGTACAAGGCCACGCATGTGCCCGTCGGCGAAGACCAGAAGCAGCATCTGGAACTGGCGCGCGACACGGCGACGAAGTTCAACAACGACTTCGGCGTCGAGCTGTTTCCGCTGCCGGAGCCCA
>NZ_JAYRCW010000093.1:0-9911 GCF_041909755.1 Sandaracinobacter sp. | reverse complement strand
AGGCCCCCGACGAGCGGAACAGCTTCAGCGTCTCGTCATCGGGCATGGTGCCATGCTCGATGCTGTCGGCGCCCGCCGCCAGCGCCACGTTGATACCGCCGGTGCCATGCGCGTGCACGGCCACCTTCTTGCCGTGCAGGTGCGCGGTTTCCACCACCGCCTTCGCCTCATCCGGGAACATCTGCTGCCCCAGCCCCGCGCCGATGCGGCTGTTCACGCCGCCCGTGGTCGCGATCTTGATCACGTCCACCCCGCGCCGCACCTGCATCCGAACCGCCAGGCGGCAGGCATCCACCCCGTCGCACAGATTTTCCTGCCCGATGGCGCCGTGGAAATCCTCCGCGATGCTGTTGGTCGCGTCCATATGGCCCGACGTCACCGAAATCGAACGCCCGGCGTCGACGATGCGCGGCCCCTGCGTCCAGCCGGCGGCAATCGCATCGCGCAGCGCCAGCGTCGCGCCGCTGCCGTCGCCCAGGTTGCGAACCGTGGTGAAGCCGGCGTTCAGCGTCTTCATGCCGTTCCACTGCGCCCTCAGCGCGCTCGTCCCGGCAGACGAAGTCATCCCCTCCACCAGCGCCGCCTCGCCGCCCGCGTCGCTGTCCAGATGCACATGGCTGTCGATCAGGCCGGGCAGCACGAAGCGGTTGCCAAGGTCGATCACCGTCGCGCCCGCAGGGGCCTGCCGGCCCGGCAGCAGCGCCACGATGCGGCCTTTCTCCACCACGATGGAGGTCGGCCCCAGCGGCGCCTTCCCCGGCTCGGCCAGAACCCGGTCGGCCTGGATCACGGTCACCTGCGCGGCGGCGGGCGCGGCGGCCAGCACGAATCCGGCGGGCGCAACGGCAAGCAGAAGGGCGGCGAGGGCCGGGCGTGTCATGGTCGGAGTTCCCCTTGATGGTTTGTCCCACCCTAGGGGCCGCGCGCCGCGCTTGCCAAGCCTGTTGCCTGGGTGCGCCTGTTGTTTGGGCGCGCCTATTGCCTGGGTGCGTTGGCCGTCACATCCTCGATCCAGCCGTCGGTCAGCACCTGCGGCTCTTCCTTCACCGCAGGCGGCGCGGCGTCGGGCACCAGGCTCGGGTCCAGCCGGCCGGGATCGGGCTGGGCGGCGCCGTCCGCGCCGAACTCGCCGCCCGGCGCCAGCCCATAGGCCTCGGCATCCGGCTCGGTCGCGAATTCGGGCAGTTCCACCTGATCGTTCAGCGGCGTGGGGGCCACGCCCGTCAGCGCCCGGCTCATGAAGGCGGCGAACACCCGCGCGGGCGCCTGCCCGCCGGCCAGCCCGCGCACGGCCTTCGCATCGTCGCGGCCCATCCACACGCCCGCCACCAGTTCCGGGGTGAAGCCGATGAACCAGCCGTCCTTGTTGCTGCTGGTCGTGCCCGTCTTGCCCGCCAGCGGCCGGCCGATCTGCGCCGCGCGCCCGGTGCCGGTTTCCACCGCAGCGCGCATCATGTCGGTCATGTACTGGGCCACGAAGGGGGCCACCAGGATGCGCGGATTTTCCGGCTCCCGGTTGTACAGCGTCCGGCCCGACGCGCTGGTGATCGACTGGATCGCCCAGGGCCGCGCCTCCACCCCGCCGCCCGCGATCGAGGCATAGGCAGAGGTCATTTCCAGCAGCGTCGTTTCCGAAGCGCCCAGCGCCATAGCGGGCTGGGTGGAAATGGGCGTGGTGATGCCGAACCGCCGCGCCATCGCCGCCACGCTTTCAAAGCCGAAGCGCTGGCCCAGCTGCACCGCCACCGTGTTCACCGACAGCGCGAACGCCTGCCGAAGCGTCATGCCGCCCAGGTAACGGCCGTTCGAATTGCGCGGGCTCCAGCCGTTGATGCGCACGGGCTCGTCCACCACGCGGCTGTCGGGCGTCATCCCTTCTTCCAGCGCCACCAGATAATCAAACAGCTTCCAGCTGGAACCGGGCTGCCGCCGGGCGGTCACGGCGCGGTTGTAGATGCTGGTCGCATAGTCGCGGCCGCCCACCATCGCGGTCACCGCGCCGTCGGTGCGCATGGCCAGGATGCCCACCTGCGTGCCGCCGATCTGCTGCGCCTTGGCGGCGGCCTCTGCCGCGGCCTGGTGGCGCGGGTTCAGGCTGGTCGTCACGTCCAGCGGCTCCACCGCCTCGTCGGTCAGCGTTTCCAGCTGGGTCAGCACCCAGTCGGTGAAATAGCGGACATCGCCCTGGTCCTTGTCCACCACGAAGCGGACGAGATCGACATTCGCGCCCGCCGCTTCGGCCGGGCCGATCGCGCCCGAATCCACCATCGTCGAAATCACGATCTTCGCCCGGCCGCGCGCCCGCTCCGGGTCTGCCGTCGGGGCATAGCGGCTGGGGGCCTTCACCAGCCCGGCGATGATCGCGGATTTGGCAAGGTCCAGCTCGGTGGCCGGATGGCCATAGAATTTGCGGCTCGCCGCATCGATGCCATAGGCCCCGCCGCCGAAATAGACGCGGTTCAGATACAGCTCCATGATCTGCTGCTTGGTGAACTTTCGCTCCATCGCCAGCGCCACGATCTGCTCGCGGATCTTGCGGATGAAGGTCTGGTCCCGCGTCAGGAACAGGTTTCGCGCCAGCTGCTGCGTGATGGTGGAGGCGCCCTCCACCGTCTCACCGGCCTGTATGTTGGCCTTCAGCGCGCGCGCCATGCCGATCGGGTCCACGCCGGGGTGCCAGTCGAAGCGGCGGTCCTCCACCGCCTTCATCGCCTCCACCATCTCCGAGGGGATCTCGGCATAGGGCAGCCAGCGGCCATAGCTGGGGCCGACGGTCACCAGCTCGGTGCCGTCCGCCGCGCGGATCACCACCGACTGGCCCTGCGGGCTCTTCATCAGCTCCTGATAGGAGGGCAGCGACGACATCGTCAGCGCAACGGCCAGCGCCAGCCCCAGCGCGCCCAGCAGCGCAAGCGCCGCGCCCCAGCCGATCAGGCCGGTGACCAGGCGGGCGAAAGCGGAGCGCCGCTTCTTCGGGGGTTTGCGCTTGTTGTTGGGGGCGTGCATCGGCAGGCAGCGCAGATAGAGCGCCATTGTGGCCGCCACAAGGCAGGCCGCCAACGGTTCGCCGCAGCCGCCGGCGCGCCGCCTGCGACATCTGGCGCCGCTACATCTTCAGGGTGATCACCGAACAGCCGCTCATCCACAGGATGGCGTTCAGCAGGATGGTCAGCCCGATCGAGATCAGGATGGATTTCGTCCAGTTGTTCATGGCCCCCCTTCCCCGCAACGCCCCGGGAAGGATGGTCCGCCCCCCGCCCGGCGGCAAGCGCCGATTGCACGCACGGCCCATGCCCCCTATGCGCGGGCCCGTTTCCATTCCCTTTCACGAGACAGGCGCGAACAGATGAGCGATTCGGTGAAGAAGGTGGTGCTGGCCTTTTCGGGCGGGCTCGATACCAGCGTGATCCTGAAGTGGCTTCAGACGACCTACAATTGCGAAGTCGTCACCTTCACGGCCGATCTGGGCCAGGGCGAAGAGCTGGAACCCGCCCGCCACAAGGCCGAACTGATGGGCGTTCGCCAGATCTTCATCGACGACCTGCGCGAAGAGTTCGTGAAGGATTTCGTCGCCCCGATGATGCGGTCGAACGCGCTCTATGAAGGCCAGTATCTGCTGGGCACCTCCATCGCCCGCCCGCTGATCGCCAAGCGGCAGATCGAGATCGCGAAGATGGTCGGCGCCGACGCCGTGTCCCACGGCGCCACCGGCAAGGGCAATGATCAGGTCCGCTTCGAGCTGGGCTATTACGCCCTCGCGCCCGACATCCGCATCATCGCCCCCTGGCGCGAATGGGATCTCACCAGCCGCGAGGCGCTGATCGCCTTCGCCGAGGCGCACCAGATCCCCATCCCGCGCGACAAGCGCGGCGAAAGCCCGTTCAGCACCGACGCGAACCTCCTCCACACCTCGTCAGAGGGCAAGGTGCTGGAAGATCCGTGGGAAGAAGTGCCGGACTATGTCTATTCCCGCACCGACAACCCCGAAACCGCGCCCGACACGCCCGAATATATCACCATCGATTTCGAGCGCGGCGATCCGGTGGCCGTCAACGGCGAGGGGCTGTCCCCCGCCACCCTGCTCAAGAAGCTGAACGACCTCGGCAAGCTCCATGGCATCGGCCGCCTCGATCTGGTTGAGAACCGCTTCGTCGGCATGAAGTCGCGCGGCATGTATGAAACGCCCGGCGGCACCATCTGGCACGCGGCCCATCGCGGCATCGAATCGATCACGCTCGATCGCGGCGCCGCGCACCTGAAGGATGAACTCGCCGTCCGCTACGCCGAGCTGATCTACAACGGTTTCTGGTTCGCCCCCGAGCGGGAGATGCTGCAGGCCGCCATCGATCATTCGCAGGACAAGGTCACCGGCACCGTCCGCCTCAAGCTCTACAAGGGCAGCGTGCAGGTTGTCGGCCGCAAGTCGCCCTACAGCCTCTACAGCCCAAAGATCGTGACGTTCGAGGACGACCAAGGCGCCTATGACCAGCGCGACGCCAAGGGCTTCATCAAGCTGAACGCGCTGCGCCTGCGGCTGCTGGGCCAGCGCGACCGGCAGGGCTGACGCCTCAGCGGGAAAAGATCGCGCGGAACCGCGTGAAGGTGACGATCGCGGCGGCCCCCATGCCGCCTGCGATCGCCGCCGCGTTCGGCGCGCCCGCCCGGTGCAGCAGCGCGAACAGGCCGTAGTTCACCGCGATCCCAAGCGCCGCGGCGGCCGCATAGCGGCCGAACTCGCGCCAGCCGGGCCTTCCGCGCGCGCGGAAGGTGAAGAAGCGGTTCGCCAGAAACCCGACCGAGACAGACGCGCAGAGCGAAACCAGCCGCCCCGCCAGCGGCGGCACGCCCAGTCCCGCCAGCAGCGTCAGCACGCCCCAGTCCACCGCGAACACCAGCGGCGCAACAAGGCCGAAGCGCAGCGATTGTCCGATCCAGTCCGGGCGGGTCATGCGACAGACCAAAGCCGCCCTGCGGCTGTTGGTCAAGCGGCCCATGCCCGCTATGGAATGCAAAAGCACAGGAGCAATGCATGTCAGGGCAAGGGGCGCCGGTCACCGATCTCACCATCTTCCGCCGCACGCTCGTCGTCGCGGCCGGGATCGGTTTCGCCGTCATCCTGTGGCGCCTGACAGACCTGATCCTGCTGCTGCTGGCGGCGGCCCTCGTCGCCTTCATCTTCTACAAGTTCGCCAACTTCCTGCAGGAACGGCTGCGCCTGCCCTTCGCTGCGGCGCTGGCCCTCGCGGTGATCCTGCCCAGCCTGTTCCTGGTCTTCACCTTCGCCCTGTTCGGCAACATGATGGCCGCCCAGTTCGCCATCCTGTTCAACCAGCTGCCCCAGGCCTGGGCCGATCTGCAGGCCTGGCTGCCGACCACGCCGTTCGGCCGCGAAGCCATCGAGAGCGCCAGCAGCTTCGTGCCCGAAGGCAGCCGCATCGTCGCCATCCTGCAGACGGTGTTCTCCAGCCTCGGCACCGTGCTCACCAGCCTCGTCGTGGTGCTGGTGGCCGGTATCTATCTCGCCGCCCAGCCCCGCCTCTATGGCCGGGGCGTGCTGCATCTGGTGCCGCCCCACGCCCGCCACAAGACTGTGGAGGTGGTGCGCGCGGTGGCCGACGCCATCTCCGGCTGGCTGAAGGCGCAAGGCGTCAGCATGATCTTCGTTGGCGCCTTCACCGGCATCGCGCTGTCGCTCGTCGGCATTCCGGCCGCGCCGGCCATCGGCCTCGTCGCGGGCCTGTGCGAATTCGTGCCCTATCTGGGCACGATCGTCGTCGCCATCCCTTCCATCCTGATCGGCTTCTCGATCAGCCCGGAAACCGGCGTGTGGACCATCGTCGCCATGGTGGTGGTGCAGCAGGTGCAGGGCAACATCGTCACCCCGCTGGTGCAGTCCACCATGGCGGAACTGCCGCCCGCGCTCACCATCTTCTCGCTGATCGCGGCGGGCGTCGTTCTCGGCCCGATGGGCGTCATCCTCGCCGTTCCGCTGACGGTCGTGGGGCAGACTCTGATCAAGCAGCTCGTCGTCTACCACACCGACATCGAGGGCGAGGCCGCCGCTAGCGGCGCATCCGCTTCGCCGCCGTCCGAAGCCTGAAGCCCAGCGCCACCAGCAGGATCCCGAACAGGATCGCCCAGGCCCCGATCCACCAGATCAGGATCTTCAGCCCCAGCATGGGCGCTGCGAACAGCAGCACGGCAAAGGCCAGGTTCAGCAGGCCCGAAATCAGCAGCAGCCCGCGCCCATGCTCGCCGTCCAGCTTCATCGCGGCCAGCAGCAGGAACAGGCCCGATACGATGGTGCGGATCGCGATCAGCAGGAACACGAAGGTCAGCGCAAAGCCCGGCATCGCGAACATCAGCACGCCGATCACGATGTTCGCCACCGCCTCGATCGCCAGCCACACCCAGCGCTCCCCGCGCCGCGCCTTGCCGAACGCCGCCGCCAGGCCGAAGCCGCCATCCACGATGGAATAGATGGCGAACACGAACAGCAACGAGAAGCCCGCCACCGACGGGCTGACGAAGCAGATGATCCCGAACAGGATCCCCGCCAGCCCGCGCAGGGCCACCAGCCACCAGCGCTGTTCCAGCATTTCCGCCAGACCGTCCACCATTCCCTGAGACGCCATCCCGAACCTCCACCTCTCGCGATTGCGCGCAGAAGACTCCGTTGCAGCGCCGCGGTCAAGCGGGATCGGCGATCGCTTCACCTGTGGGTGACAACTCGATGTCGCCCTGTTGCAGCCGGCCCGTCGCCGACAGTGTCGCGTCGCCGGATTCGATGGTGAATCCCGCCACCGCCAGCGCCGCCAGCACCAGCCGGTTGTCCGGCCGCAACCGCAGCCGGCCTTCCCAGCTGCCGTCCGCCGCGAGCCACAGATCCATGCCGGCGCGATCCCCGGGCAGCCGCAACGGCGTGAACAGCCGGTCGCCATCGCAGGCGGGCTCGCCGCTCAGCGGCGGGGTTTCGCCCAGGAACGGAATTCCGGTGAGGCTGGTGGAAACATGCCCGCCGGCAGACCGGCAGGCCCCGCGCGGCGTGATCGCCACATGCACATCCTCGAAGCGGATCGCCAGCGCCGGCGCAGGCGGCGGCAGCAACTGCAGCGGAAGCTCGCCGCTCAGCTCTTCCAGCCGGCGCAGCTGGCGGCTGCCCCCAGCCCGGCCCTGCAGGCGCGGCCCCAGCCGCTGGAAGCGCAGGCTGGCCTCGCCCTTCAGCAGCCGGCCGGGATCAAGCCCGACATCCACATCCCCCAGCGGCAGCCCGGCATAGCGGGCATTGCGCAGCCGCCCGCTCCAGATCGAGCCGGACACGCTGTCGGCCTCCAGCCCCGGCGCCAGATAGGTGGTGGCGGCCGAAAGCGGGAAAAACAGGATCAGCAACGCCAGCCC
This sequence comes from Sandaracinobacter sp., assembly GCF_041909755.1. Taxonomy (NCBI): domain Bacteria; kingdom Pseudomonadati; phylum Pseudomonadota; class Alphaproteobacteria; order Sphingomonadales; family Sphingosinicellaceae; genus Sandaracinobacter; species Sandaracinobacter sp. Next base: position 2,513 of record NZ_JAYRCW010000093.1, on the reverse strand, counting down.
GGCAACGCCCAGCACAACAAGCCAACGCATAGATTCTCCTGCACGCACGGAAATTGCGACATTGACGGGCGGGCCGCACCAAGGCAATCCGCCGCGCTGCCCTTTGGCGCAGCCATATGGCAGCAGCATGAATTCGGAGAATGACTGTGGGATACAAGGTCGTCGTCGTCGGAGCCACGGGCAATGTGGGCCGCGAAATGCTGAACATCCTGGCGGAACGGGAATTCCCGCTGGCGGACATCGCCGCGGTGGCCTCGCCCCGCAGCCAGGGCGACATCATCGAGTTCGGCGAGACGGAGCGCACGCTGAAAGTGCAGTCGATCGAACATTTCGACTTCACCGGCTGGGATATCGCCCTGTTCGCCGCCGGCTCCGGCCCCACGAAGATCTACGCGCCCAAGGCGGCCGCCGCCGGCTGCGTCGTGATCGACAATTCGTCGCTCTACCGGATGGAGCCCGACGTCCCGCTGATCGTGCCGGAAGTGAACCCGGACGCGATCGACGGCTACAAGAAGCGCAACATCATCGCCAACCCCAACTGCTCCACCGCGCAGATGGTCGTCGCCCTGAAGCCGCTGCATGATGAAGCGGGCATCACCCGCGTTGTCGTCTCCACCTACCAGTCCGTCTCGGGCGCGGGGAAGGCCGGCATGGACGAGCTGTTCAGCCAGACCCGCTCCATCTTCGTGGGCGAGGACAAGACGGTGGAGAAGTTCACCAAGCAGATCGCCTTCAACGTGATCCCGCACATCGATGTCTTCGTCGGCGCCGACACCGGCTATGACGGCTACACTAAGGAAGAGCTGAAGATGGCGCAGGAGACGAACAAGATTCTCTCCCCCGACATCAGGGTCAGCGCCACCTGCGTGCGGGTGCCGGTGTTCGTCGGCCATTCCGAGGCAATCTCCATCGAGTTCGAGCGCCCGATTTCGGTCGCGAAGGCGCAGTCCATCCTGCGCGAAGCCCCCGGCGTGATGCTCGTCGACAAGCGCGAGGACGGCGGATACGTCACCCCCGTCGAGTGCGTGGGCGACAGCGCCACCTATGTCAGCCGTGTCCGCAAGGACCCGACGGTCGAAAACGGCCTGACGATCTGGTGCGTCTCCGACAATCTCCGCAAGGGCGCGGCGCTGAACGCGGTGCAGATCGCCGAACTGCTGGGCCGCCGCCACCTGAAAAAGGCGTAAGGCCCGCCCACCCGGCTTCGAAAGGGGCGTCCGGGCAACCGGGCGCCCCTTTTCCATGCGCCGGGCGCATGGCAGGCCATCCGGAATCTTTTGCACTGCACAAGCGGGCCCCGGCGCGCGCCGGCCCTTGTTCGACAGAATGACTTAGTGACAAGGCAGGCAATCCGCCGCCGACCCAGCGAATCCCCTGTATCCTGGGCCGGGAAACCGGCCCTGTAATCGCTTTTATCGATCAACCGATTGCACAATATCAATTTGTGCAATCGCGAAGGCGTTCATATCTCCACCCCTGCCCGAACAATCCATCCAATCAGGAGATTCGAATGCCCATCATCGGAAGCACGCTGAAGCCCTTCACCTCGCAGGCCTACAAGGACGGCAAGTTCGTCCAGGTGACGGATGCCGATGTCGCCGGCAAGTGGGCGATCTTCTTCTTCTATCCGGCCGACTTCACCTTCGTCTGCCCGACGGAGCTGGAGGACATGGCCAACCTCTATGGTGAGTTCAAGGCGCTCGGCGTCGAGATCTACTCGGTCTCCACCGACACGCATTTCAGCCACAAGGCCTGGCACGACAGCTCGCCCGCCATCGGCAAGATCAACTATTACATGCTGGGTGACCCCGCCGGCCAGATCACCAACAACTTCGGCGTGATGCGCGAAGGCGCCGGCCTTGCCGACCGCGCCACCTTCCTCGTCGATCCCGACGGTGTGATCCAGTATGTCGAAATCACATCCGAAGGCGTCGGCCGCAACGCGGCTGAACTGCTGCGCAAGGTGAAGGCCGCTGCCTACGTCCGCTCCCACCCCGGCGAAGTCTGCCCGGCGAAGTGGGAAGAGGGCGAGAAGACGCTGGCCCCCTCGCTCGACCTCGTCGGCAAGATCTAAGAGCCCCCCCGCGCGCCGCCCCACCCCCCGAACCCGGGGCGGCGCGCAACCCTGTTGTGACCATCGCGGAGAGAGACATGCTCGATCAGACCCTGAAGGCTCAGCTGAAGGCCTATCTCGAAAAGGTCGTGCACCCGATCACCCTGAACGCCTCGCTGGATGACAGCCCGAAATCGGCCGAACTCGAAGCGCTGCTCCAGGATATCGCGGCCCTCTCTCCGCAGGTCGGCTATGCCCGCACGGATGATGATGCCCGGCGGCCCAGCTTCGAGATCCGCCGCACCGGCACCGACACCGCCGTGCGCTTCGCGGGCATCCCGATGGGCCATGAATTCACCAGCCTCGTCCTTGCCCTGCTGCAGGTGGGCGGCCACCCCAGCCGCGAGGCGCAGGACCTGCTGGATCAGGTCCGCGATCTCGACGGGGATTTCCACTTCGA
>NZ_JAYRCW010000092.1:0-10087 GCF_041909755.1 Sandaracinobacter sp. | reverse complement strand
TGCTGCCCTGCCGCCGCAACTGCTGCGCCTGCATGGCGGTTTCGGCCCGTTGCAGAATGTGCCCGCGAACGCCGTCCTGACATTCACGCTGAAACCGGAAGGCAGTGGCACCCGCCTCACCATGACCTACAGCGTCGGCGGCCCGGCGTCTGCGAAGCTCGACGCCCTTGCAGCCCCCGTCGACGCCGTCATGACGGCCGGCTTCCAGCGCCTGCAACGGTTCGCAACGACACCCTGAGGCAACGGCAGGGGTGGGGGCAGGGAGCGGGGCCCCCTGCGCTCAACGGGCCTCAGGCCGTGGTCGCGTAGCCGCCATCGGCCGTGACCGTGGCGCCGCAGAGGTAGCCGGAGGCTTTGGAGCCGAGGAAGAGGGCGACGCCGGCCATGTCTTCGGCGGAGCCCCAGCGCGCCATGGGGGTGGTTTTCAGGGCGTTGTTGTTGATCTCGTCGGCGATGCCGGCCGTCATCTTCGAGGGGAAATAGCCCGGCGCGATGGCGTTCACCTGGATGTGCCGCGCGGCGAGGTTCTTCGCCATCATGCGGGTGAGGTGGAGGACGCCGGCCTTGGAGGCGGCGTAGCTGTAGGTTTCGATGGGCGAGACATGCTGGCCGTCGATCGAGCCGATGTTGATGATCTTCGCATTGTCCGCCGGCGTGACGGCGGCTTCGAGCAGGCGGATGAGCCGTTGCGAGAGGAAGAAGACGGACTTCAGGTTGATGTCCATGATCTTGTCCCAGCCGAGTTCGGGGAACTCGTCGAAGGTGCCGCCCCAACTGGCGCCGGCGTTGTTGAAGAGGACATGGACCTTGTCGGTATGCTTCGCGACTTCGGCGGCGAAGCGGTCGATTTCGGCCATCTGGCTGAGATCGGCGGGAATGGCGATGGCGGCGTCGCCCAGTTGCGCGGCAAGGCCCTCCACATCGGCGGCCTTGCGGCTGGTGAGGATGACCTTGGCGCCGTTTTCGACATAGGCGCGGGCGATCATCTCGCCGATGCCGCGGCTGCCGCCGGTGATGACGACGGTTTTGCCGGCGACGGAGAAGAGATCATTGATCCTGAGCGACATTTTCGGGTTCCCTTAAACAGGTTCGCCCGCCGCGCGCGCCCGTTCGAGACGGGTCGCTTCGGCGGCGGGCAGGTTGCGATAGACATAGAGCATGCAGGCGAGCGGCAGCGGCGCCAGCAGCGTGGTGGCGAGAAGGGCGTGGCCCAGATCGCCCAGCAGTTCCGACATGCGGCCGATCAGGAACGGCCCCAGGCCCAGCCCGATGACGGTGGTGCCCAGGAAAAAGGTGGCGGTGGAGGCGCCGCGCATGCGGGGCAGCACCAGATCCTGCGCGGTGGCGCCCGCGACGCCGACCCACAAGGAGCCGAAGAGGGAGACCAGGAAGGCCCAGATGTAGAACATCGTGATCGACGTGGTCGTGTATTGCAGCAGGATGAAGGGGATGGGCAGCAGGATGGTGGCGAAGCCGATCAGGATGCGGCCGGCCGGGTTCTTTCGGCGGAAGGTGTCGGCCAGCTTGCCGCCGATGATGATGGAGAGGAAGCCGCTGAGCGCGCCGCCGCCGCCCAGGAAGAAGCCGGCGACGGCCTTGTCCACGCCGAAGGTGCGGATGGCGTAGGCGACCCCCCAGAAGCCATGGGCATAGCCCGTCATGGAGATCATGCCGAAGCCCAGCACCAGGGCAAGAAAGGTGGGCGTGCCCCAGATGAGGGCGTGGGTGGGCCTGTCGCGGTGTTTCAGCGACTGCGACCAGGAAAAGACGGCATAGCCGGCCAGCCCCAGCGCCAGCCACTGCGGCCAGTTGCCGGTGAAATGGGACATGCCCGCGAAGAACAGCACGGCGACGGCGAGGCCGACGAGGTTGGTGATCACCGCCTTGCGGCCATGGGTGGCGGCATGGAGGATGGTGAGCGGCGGCAGCACGCTGGAAAGTTCGTTCAGGAACTTGGGGAAGGGGCGCGGTTCCTGCGGCATCACGATGCCTTCGGAGAGGCCCCGGATCGGTTCCTTCAGGGTGGCGACCCACAGCGCCAGCAGCAGACCGGGGATGCCGACCGCCATGAAGGCGGCCTGCCAGCCGACGAGGCCGAGCGGCCCGCCATTGGGGAAGGCGGCGTTCCAGCGCTCTACCGTGAGGCCGCCGACGAACAGCGACAGGCCGCCGCCGATGTAGATGCCGGAGGAATAGATGGAGAGGGCGGTGGCGCGCTGTTCCTTGGGGAAGTAATCGGACAGCACCGAATAGGCGACGGGCGAGGCGGAGGCTTCGCCGACGCCGACGCCGATGCGGGCGGCGGCGAGCTGGGCGAAGTTGCCGGCGAGGCCGGACAGCGCCGTCATCGCCGACCACAGCGTGAGGCCGATGGTGAGCAGGCGCATGCGGTGCCACATGTCTGCCAGACGGCCCAGCGGGATGCCGAACAGCGCATAGAAGACGCCGAACACCGTGCCGTAGAGGAAGCCCAGTTCGGAATCGCTGACGCCCAGATGGGCTTTGATGTCCTCTGCCAGGATCGCCATGATCTGGCGGTCGATGAAGTTGAAGACATAGACGAGAACCAGGACGCCGAGGACGTACCAGCTGTAGGGGCCGCCGACGCGGGTTTTCGCTTCGGCGATATCGGCTTCCGTCGGCTGCATTGCGTCTCCCTTGCGTCCCTCGCACCGGGGCCTAGCAGGCGGGGTTTGCTTGCGAAACGCCTATTTTACGAGGATTCAGGTTGGCGATTGCGGCAGCGACAGCGCCAATTGCGCCGGCCCGGATTCGGCGTAAGCTTCGGCTCTGCGCGGCCGGAGTCGCGCGGGGGAGGCAATTTCGGGGGGGCCGGGCTGTACAGGGCCTTCATCAGCTATAGTCATTCCGACCGGAAGGTGGCCGACTGGCTGCACCGGGCGCTGGAAGGCTATCGGATTCCGGCCCGGCTGGTCGGTTCCGAAACCCCGCTGGGGCCGGTGCCCGCGCGGCTGATCCCCATCTTTCGCGACCGGGACGAGCTGTCCGCATCGGGCAGCCTTTCCGCCGGATTGACGGCGGCGCTGGGCGATTCCCTGTTTCTGGTGGTGATCTGTTCGCCCGCGGCGGCGCAGTCGCGCTGGGTGAACGAGGAAGTGCGGCTGTTCAAGCATCTGCACGGCGCCGGGCGGGTGCTGGCGCTGATCGCGGACGGCGATCCCGCCGATGCGGGCGGGCGCGGCTGCTTCCCGCCCGCGCTCGCCTTCGAACTGGATGCCGGCGGCGCGGTGACCGACCGCGCCGCCGAGCCGGTGGCCGCCGATATCCGCCCCGGCAAGGACGGGCGGCGGCTGGCGCTGCTGAAGCTGGCGGCGGGGCTGACGGGGTTGCCGCTGGATGCGCTGGTGCAGCGCGAGGCGCAGCGGCGGCAGCGGCGCGCGGCGCTGGTTTCCGGCCTGTCGCTGGCGCTGGCGGGGGTGATGGCGGTGCTGGCGGTGCTGGCTTTGCAGGGCCGGCGCGAGGCGGAACGGCAGCGCGCCGAGGCCGACGGGCTGGTGGAATATATGCTGACCGACCTGCGCGAGAAGCTGGAGCCGGTGGGGCGGCTGGAAGTGCTGGACGGCGTGGGTCGGCAGGCGCTCGCCTATTACGGGCGGCAGGACCTGGGCGCGCTGGATGCCGACGCGCTGGGCCGCCGGGCGCGGGCGCTGCACCTGGTGGGCGAGGTCCGCGACCTGCGCGGCGACAGCGAGGGCGCGCTGATGGCCTTCCGCGAGGCCGAACGCGCAACCGCCGAGCAGTTGGCCCGCGATCCCGGCAATCCCGAACGGATGTTCGACCATGCCCAGAGCGTGTTCTGGGTGGGGAATGTGGCGCTGCAACGCAAGGAGTGGACGACGGCCGAGGACCGGTTTGCCCGCTATGCGGAGCTGGCGGACGGGATGGCGGCCACCGATCCCAAAGAGCTGAAGTGGCTGAAGGAACAGGGCTATGCGGCGAATGCGCTGGGCGGCCTGTATATCTATCAGGACCGGTCGCAGGAGGCGGTGCCCCCGCTGACGCGCTATGTGGCGATCACCGAGGAGGTCGCGCGGCGGACCCCCGGAAATTCGGCGGCGCGGTGGGAGGCCGGGCAGGCCCGGGCCTGGCTGGCGGACGCCCTGCTGAAGCTGGAGCGGGTGCCCGACGCGAAGGACCACCGGCTGGCGGAACTGGCGATCTATGCCGGCATCCTGGCCGACGATCCCGGCCACGCCGACGCCCGGCTCTCGCTGGGCCGGGCCAATGAGGCGCTGGCCGAACTGCACCTGCGCGCCGGAGAGATCGAGGCGGCGGCGCAGCGCTCGCAGATTGCCTTCGAGTCCCAGAAGAACCTCGTCGCCTCCGATCCCGGCAACATGCTGTGGCTGGAGATGGCGACGGGGGCCGCCGTCCAGCATGCCGAGGCGCTGCTGCTGGCCGGGCGGATCGGCGACGCCGAGGCGGCAAATGGCTGGGCGATGGCGCAGGCTGTCCGCCTGTCGGGCACGGACCCCCGGTCGCGCCCGTTCCGGAATCTGCTGATGCGCAGCCGGATGATCGAGATCGCGACGCTGTTCGCGGGCGGCCGGATGCCCGAGGCGCGGCGGGCCGGCGGATCGTTTGTGGCGGACTATGCCCCCCATGTGGGCGACGATGCCGGCCCGACGGTGACGAACGCCTGGCTTTCGGCCCTGGGGATGCTGGCCGTGGAGCGGCAGGCCGCCGGGGAGGGCGCAGCCGTCCAGGCACTGGTGCAGGCGCTCAACGCCGGCCTTGCGCCCGGCATGGATGGAAAGGGTGTGTCGCTGCACAAGGCGCTGGCGGGCCGGATTCCGGGCCTCGAGCCGGCAACCGGCGGGCAGGTTTCGCGCTATCCGGCAGACAGGCTGATGGCGCTGGCGGCCGGACCCTAGAGGCCATCCGACTTTCATGGCCGCGTTCGGAATGCCCCCGGGCGAACGCAGCCAGCCGTGCAGTGGGGGGTTCAACAGACGAGGGAGAATGGCGATGCCACAGGACAGGACGCTGACGATCGGCTGCACCTTCAACGGCACCTACAATTCGAACGACAACAGCTATGGCGGCACGATGACCTACCGCTACATCAGCGCGACGCCGTCCATGCCGGGCGTGGTGCAATCGACGGGCGAGATCGACATCACGAATGCCCCGGCCTTCGATCCGAACGAGTTCCACAAGCGGGTCGACATCACCTTCGTGCTGGAGGGCGGCGGCGTCAACGCGCCCAACGGGACCTGGGTGCCCGCGAGCTGGGCCCCGGACCTGTCGGGCGACCAGGGCGCCATGGTGCTGATGGATGTCGACCAGAACGGCAATCCGTCAGGCCCTGCCCATTCGGACGATGTGGAAGCCAAATGGGTGGTTGGAAGCCCGACGGAAATCGAGGTGGACGACAAGAATGAGGACAAGAACTATTATTTCCGGCCCGGCGTCGTGCTGCAGGTGCCCGGCTATTCCTCGCCCTATTTCATCAGCGTGGACCCGCCGCTGGTGAACAAGGGAAGCGTAAGCCGCTAGGCCGCGCCATCGCGGGCAGCGACCTGTTGCAAAGGTCGTTGTCCGCCGGCGCCGCGCGGCGCTAAGAAGCCCCATATGTCTGGCCTTTACGAGCATGTGCCCCAGCGGCGTTCCATCATCGATCGCCGCAAGATTGTGGAGGTGCTGGACAGGGCCATCGCCGACGCGGCGCCCGAAGCGCGGCGCGCGGCCGTGGCGGCGGTGCTGAAGGCGGCGCTGGACGAGGGGCGGGCGGAGATCCGGCGGCGCATCGCGGCGACGCCGGGGCGCGGCGTCGAGCTGGCGAGCGCGCAGAGCTTCCTCACCGACCAGATCCTGCGGCTGGCCTATGACGCGACCGTCGGCAGCCTCTATGCGCGGGACAATCCATCTGCCGCCGAGCGCATCTGCCTGGTGGCGGTGGGCGGCTATGGCCGGGCGGAGATGGCGCCCTTTTCCGATGTGGACATCATGTTCCTATCCCCCCTCAGGCAGACGGCCTGGGTGGAACAGGTGGTGGAGGCGATCCTCTATATCCTGTGGGATCTGGGCCTGAAGGTGGGGCATTCCACCCGCACCGTGGACGACATGATCCGCATGGCGAAGGGCGACCTTTCGGTGAAGACGGCGCTGCTGGAGGCGCGCTATCTGTGGGGCGACCAGCAGCTGTATGACGAGGCGAGCCGCCGGTTCGCCGCCGACATCATGGCGGGCGAGGCGCGAACCTTCATCGCGGACAAGCTGGCCGAGCGCGACGAGCGCCACCGCCGGATGGGCGACAGCCGCTATGTGGTGGAGCCGAACATCAAGGACGGAAAGGGCGGCCTGCGCGACCTGCAGACGCTGTTCTGGATCGGCAAGTTCGCCTTCCAGGTGCGCGAGGCGCACGAGCTGGTGGCGAAGGGGCTGTTCACCGCGCAGGAGTATCGCCAGTTCCAGCGCGCGCAGAACCATCTGTGGGCCGTGCGCATCAACCTGCACGACCTTGCCGGGCGCGCCGAGGAACGGCTGACCTTCGACATGCAGCGCGAGCTGGCGGTGCGGATGAGCTATGCCAACCGGCCGGGCATGTCCGCTGTCGAGCGCTTCATGCGCCACTACTTCCTGACGGCGCGCACGGTGGGCGGGCTGACCGCCCTGTTCCTCGCGCATCTGGAAGAGCGGTTCGCGCGCAGCGCCTGGATGCCGAAGCTGAGCCGGCGGCCGCGCCGCCTGAACGGCTTCCGGCTGACGCGCGGCCGGATCGAGGCGCCGACCGACGATTTCTTCGAGGCCGATCCCGTGCGGCTGATCGAGCTGTTCCAGCTGGCCGCGCAGGAGGGGCTGGAAATCCACCCCATGACGATGCGGCAGGCCGCGCGCGACGAGGGGCTGATCACCGAAAAGGTGCGGCAGGACCGGCGCGCCAACCAGCTGTTCCTGGAGGTGCTGACCTCTCCGCGCGATCCGGAAACGGTGCTGCGCTGGATGAACGAGGCGGGGGTGTTCGGGCGGTTCGTGCCCGACTTCGGCCGGGTCGTCGCCAAGATGCAGTATGACATGTACCATCATTACACGGTGGACGAGCATACGATCCGGGCGATCGGGCTGCTTTCCCGCATCGAGAAGGAGGAGCTGCGCGACGAGCATCCGCTGTCGTCCGCGATCATCCGCCAGATCGTGTCGCGCCGGGTGCTGTATGTGGCGGTGCTGCTGCACGATATCGCCAAGGGGCGGGGCGGCGACCACAGCATCCTGGGCGAGGAGGTGGCGCGCCGGCTGTGCCCGCGGCTGGGCCTGACCGACGCGGAGACGGACACTGTCGCCTGGCTGGTCAGGCAGCATCTGCTGATGTCGGCCACCGCCTTCAAGCGCGACCTTTCGGACTTCAAGACCATCCTCGATTTCGTGGAGATCGTCGCCTCGGCGGAGCGGCTGCGGCTGTTGCTGGTGCTGACGGTGGTGGATATCCGCGCCGTCGGGCCGGGCGTGTGGAACGGCTGGAAGGCGCAGCTGCTGACGACGCTGTACAATTCGGCCGAGGAAGTGCTGCGGCTGGGCCACAAGCAGACCGGGCGGCACGAACGGGTGGAAGCGCGGCAGCGGCGGCTGCAGCAGGTGATGGGCTGGGCCGACAGCCGCTTCCAGGGCTATGCGAAGCGGTTCCCGGACAGTTACTGGCTGGCGGAACCCGCCGACGTGCTGGCCGCGAACATGGCGATGGTGGACGATGCCGACCGGTCGGACCAGTCGATCACGATCCGGTCGCAGCCGGATCCCGCGGCCGGAACCACGCTGGTTACCGTCTATGCGGCGGATCACCCGGGGCTGTTCTATCGGATCGCGGGCGGGATCGCGCTGGGCGGGGCGACCATCGTGGACGCACGCATCCACACCACGCGCGACGGCATGGCGCTGGACAATCTGACCATCCAGGACCCGCTGGGCGGCCCCTTCGACGAGCCGGAACGGCTGGCGCGGATGGAGCAGGCGATCCGGGATTCGCTTGCCGGCAAGGTGCGGCTGGCGGACCGCTTGACGGCGAAGCCGTTGCCGCGGCGGCGGCAGGAAGCCTTCCGCGTGGTGCCGCAGCTGTTCATCGACAACAAGGCGTCCAACCGCTTCACCGTCGTGGAGGTGAACGCGCTGGACCGGCCCGCGCTGCTCTATGCGCTGACCTACGCGCTGTATGGGGCGAAGGTGACGATCCATTCCGCCCATGTCGCGACCTATGGCGAGCGGGCCGTGGACACCTTCTATCTGACGGATCTGACGGGCGAGAAGATCGACGGGTCGGCGCGGATGAAGGCGCTGGAAAAGCGGCTGCTGGAAGTGGCGGCGGCGCCGGGGCAGAAGGTGCCGGAAGCGGCCTGAGGCAACCGCCGGGCCGGAAACGGAAAAGGCGGGCGTTCGGCCCGATGCCGAACGCCCGCCCTCCATCGGATTGGCGGGCGGCAGGGTCGCCCGCAAAGCCGCCGCCGCAGCGGGAGGTCACGCCCCCCCGCACGCGGTCCCGGTTGTCGCGGGCTTCGGCCGTGGAGCCGAGCGCGGCATCCAGCGCCGAGGAGCTGAAGCTGTTGAACTTGGTGTGGCGATATTCGACGCGGGCCGACACATTGTCGGTCAGCATCTGCTCCACACCGCCGCCCAGAGACCAGCCGTCGCGGTTGGTGCTGACGCCGATGCCGTTCTCCTGATAGGTGAAGCGGCCATTTTCCCAGCCGCCCTTGGCGTAGATCAGGGTGCGCGGGGACGCCAGCACGCCGGCGCGGGCCAGCAGGCCCAGCGAGCGGCCGCCATCGAAGGTGGAGTTGCCGTCGCGCACCTTGTTGGTGTCGCCCGTCAGGAAGGCTTCCGCGCCGAGAACGAAATTCTCGCCCGTCTTGAAGTCGTAGCCGAGCTGCGCGCCATAGGTGAAGCTGTCGCCCGACATGCGGTCGGTCGTGGTGCCCGTGGCGCCGCGCAGGGTGAAGCGGTTGTTGTCGTGCTGCCAGCCGGCCTGGGCGCCGACATAGGGGCCGTTGAACGGCTCAGCAGCAGACGCCTGCGAGGCCGCGAACAGGGCCGAGGCGCCGGCGATTGCGAGCGCGAGAGTGGTGGCACGTGCCATGTGTGAAACCTTTCCTTTATATGCACTTGGCCGACAGCCGGGAGAGGCCGCCGACGCCGCGCCAGAAAGGCCCGTGCGGTTGAATACTTGCTGAATCCCTTGTTTCTTTTCGGTTAATCTTCGCCCTCGCCCGTCGACGAAGCGAGCCTGTCGGTCTGCGGACAGCGGCAGGCATCGGCAGACGCCGTCTGTCGAATCTTCGGTTTCGGCGCGGTCGCGGCATATTCGCCGCCGTCCAGATGGCCGTCGCGGTTGGTGTCTGCCGAGGCGAACTTCGCGATGCCGCTGGCGGCATATTCGGCAAACTGGAGAACCCCGTCTGCGTTGCGGTCCAGCTTGTCGAAATTGCGCCGGCGGGCATGCAGATATTCGGCCTGGGCGATGCGCCCGTCGTCATCCCGGTCGGCGCGGGCAAATCTTTGTTCTTCGCGGCTTTTTTCCGGCCTTGGCGCGGGCGTTTCCAGCCTGTCTGCAGCGGCATCCGGGGCGCTGACGGCGGCAACCGCCGCCGGGGGCGGAACAGAGGCGGCATCCGCCCGGCCGCGATCGGCCGACAGCCACAGGGAAAGCGCCCCGATCGCGAGGAGAAGGGCGCCCGCAAGTGCGGCAAGGCGGCTCGGTCTGCCGGAGAACATCGGATTCGGAACCCCTGAAATCGGGCGCATCAAGCGCCATCCGGATCCGACCCCGGCGCATGCCTAGCATGTGCGCGGCGCATGGCAAATTCCGGGAATCAGGGCAGTTCAGAGCGACCGGTGGCGAATCGCTGCAAGCGCCATGCGCCATTGCCGGCCGGGGCCGGCGGGCCGGGCCAGCGGCTGGCCCGCCGCCAGCCGGGCCCAGTCGTCTGCCGCGAGCCGGTCAAGCTGGATGAGCGGCAGCGGAAGCGGCCCCGAAGGTGCGTCGGGGAAGGCGGGCGGGGCGAGGCTGGACAGCCGGGCTTCGGCCTGGCCCCATCCGCCGCGCCACAGGCGCGCGAGCGCCCAGCGCGCGCCGGCG
>NZ_JAYRCW010000091.1:0-10123 GCF_041909755.1 Sandaracinobacter sp. | reverse complement strand
CCCGCGCCGGCGTCCGGCTTGGGGTCACCCATGTCTATGCGGCGCAGGCGCTGCGCCCCGAAGCGACGCGCTGGCGGCTGGCCCTGTGGGGCGTCGCAAACGGGGTGGGTCATATGCCGCCCCCGCCACGCCCCGGCCTGACCGCCCTGCGCACCGATCCCGCCGCGCCGCCCGGCTTCTATGCCGTCGCAGGGTTCTGGGCGCTGAAGGATTTCGCCGTCCGCGTCGACATGGCGGACCGCACCGCGCAGAAACTGCACGCCCAGCGGCTGGCAGCGCGGGCCGGCGGCGCAGGGTTCCAGCCGGATCCCGCCCTCGTTTCCGCGCTCGGCCTGCGCCCGCGCGAGTTCGAGACGCTGATGGCCGCGCTGGGCTTCCGCAGCGGCAAGGGCGGCTTCGCCTTCGCACCCGAACGCAAGGCCCGCACCCGGCAGCCCGCCGCGCCGCCGGCCAGCGCCGCCAATCCATTTGCCAACCTGGGCGCCCTGCTCGCCGGATCGGGGGAGACGCGCTCTTGACGGAGAGGAGACTGCCGCTTGGTGTATGAACGGGGCATGCGCATCGACAAATGGCTGTGGTTCTCGAGGCTGGCCGCCTCCCGCAGCGAGGCCCAGAAACTCTGCGAAAGCCGGCGCCTGCGGCTGGATGGACGGGTGATCGATCGAAGCTGCGCCACCGTCCGGCCGGGCAGCGTCCTCTCCTTCCCGAAAGACGAGCATGTGATCGCCGTACGGGTGGAGCTGCTGGCAGACCAGCGCGGCCCCTCTGCCGAGGCGCGCGGCCTTTACACCCCCCTGCTGCCGGCGCCCACCGCCCATCTGGCGCGGCACCCCGGCTTCGGGGAGATGGTGCCGGCCTGACAGCCGCTGCGGCGGTGCAGCATGGAACGCCCATTGACGCGCCCGCCGCCGCCAAGCTAGCGCGGAACCAAGCCAACAAGACTTTATTGGGGACACACCGATGGCCTATGTCGTGACCGAGCAATGCATCCGCTGCAAATATATGGATTGCGTGGAGGTCTGCCCCGTGGACTGCTTCTACGAGGGCGAGAACATGCTCGTCATCAACCCGAATGAATGCATCGACTGCGGCGTTTGCGAACCCGAATGCCCCGCCGAAGCCATCGTGCCCGATACCGAGCCCGGCCTCGACAAATGGGTCGAGCTGAACGCGAAGTTCAGCGCCGAATGGCCCAACATCACCGTGAAGGGCGACACGCCCGCCGACGCGGATGACTGGAAGGGCAAGCCCGGCAAGCTTGAATCGGAATTCTCGGAAAACCCCGGCTCCGGCTCGTAACTGGCTGCCAGGCCCGCCCATCCCCAGCGAGGATGGGCGGGCCTGACAGGCGCTCAGCGCCTCACTTCAGCCCCAGCGCGGCCTTCACCGCCCGCCAGTCCACAAGCTTGTAGTTCTGCTGCTTGCCATCGCTGTCGCAGATGGCGGCGGCGGGATCTTTCGCGCCGTCGCCGTCGCAATGGTCATGCACCGCGATCGCGCCTTCGGGATAGGCCCCGATCGGCCCGCTCCAGGCGTCGAGCCCGTCCGTCTGGGTCACGGGGTCGATCGCGCCCCCGCCGATCCGGAAGCGGCCGATCCAGTCATAGCCGCCGCCTGCGAGTTCCCACACCGCATAGGCGCTGTCCCCCTGGGACGAGGCGATCAGGAAGGTGCGGCCGCCATCGCGCATCAGGGTCAGCCCTTCCACGTCCGCGACCAACCGCTTGCCGTCGATGGCCGCGATCTTCACCGGCGCAGCCTTGGGGTCTGCCAGGCTCATGCGCCAGATGCCCACATCCTCTTCGCCCACATAAAGGTCGCCGGTGGCGTCGTTCACCACGCAGCCCTCGGTCTGGCTGCCCAGCTTCCACCGGTGCATCGGCGTCATCTCCGGCTTGCCGCCCGCGCCTTCGCGCACGGCATAGGCATGAACCGCGCCGTCCTTGTTGTTCGCAATTGCAAAGGTCCGCCCCGCGAACTGGCCCATGCAGAAGCCATAAGGCTCTCCGAAGGAGGCCTCCGTCGGCATATGGCCCCAGCTGGACAGCCTGAGCGTCGCCGGATCCAGCAGCCAGGCGCGGACGCCATATTGGCCCCGGTCGGCCGCCGTCACCAGCACCATGGGCTTGCCGCCCACGCTGATGCTGCGCAGATCCACATTGTTCATCGGCCCTTCGGGGAAGAACTGGAGGACCTTGCCGCCGATGTCATGGACATAGAGGCCCTTCGACTTGTCCGTGCCGATCCACAGCGCCCGTGCCGGATCGGCGGGATCGCGCCACAGCACGGGGTCGTCCGCGTCGACAGCCGGGTTGTCGGCCACCAGCGTCTCGGCGGCGGGGGGCACCGTCACGGTGTCCGCCGCTTCGGTCTCCGGGCCGGAAAGGGGGCCCGCCTGCCCGCAGGCAGCCAGCATCGATACGCCCAGCAGAAGCAGCCACCGCATCAGAAGCTCGCCTTCACGCCGATCTTGGCGGTCATTTCATATTCCTCATACTGCAGCAGCCGCCGGGTCGTCGGGCCGTTCTGATAGGCGGTGTAGGTGGCGTTGTTGATGTTCACCAGTTCCCCGAAGATCTGGAAATTGTCGGTCACGCGCAGCTTGGTCGAAAGGTCCAGCTGGAAGTGCGGCCGCACATAGCGATCCGATTCCGCGTCGGTGCCCAGTTCGTCGAGATAGGTGTCGCGATAGGTGCCCGCGATCCGGAACGAGAAGATGCCCTTGTCATACCCCAGCACGGCGTTGAAGCTGTGCTTCGATGCCTTGGGCAGCGGAATGCGGCGGCCGTCCGCCAGGTCACCCTTCGCGTCGGTGAAGGTATAGTTTAGGTTCATCAGCAGGCCGTCGAACGGCGCGGGCAGCATGGTGAAGGCCTGGGAATAGCTGGCCTCCAGCCCCAGCACACGGGCGCTGTCTCCGTTGATGGGGATGATCGTCTCGGTATAGGGCACACCCTGGAACACCCCGTCCTCGAACTGGGCGTCCACGATGAAATCATTGATGGATTTCCAGAAGACGCCGGCCTGCACCACGGCCTTGGGCGCGAAATAATATTCGATCGCCGCATCCGCGTTCCAGGCCCGATAGGGCTTCAGATCCGGGTTGCCGAACGTGCCTTCGCGCTCGCCCTCGTCATTCTCCTCGATGGTGAAGCGCGGCGCCATCTTGCCGAATGACGGGCGGGAGAGGGAGCGGTACACGCCGGCCCGCGCCACGATCTCCGGCGACAGGTCTGCCCGGAGGTTCAGGCTGGGCAGCCAGTCCGTATAGCTGTTGCGGACCTGCATCTGCGAGATGAACAGCGTGTCCTCGTCCAGCACCTCGCCGTTCCAGGTCGCGCCTTCCGCCACCAGGTCCAGCCGATTGCCGGTCATGTGGACGCTGGTGTGTTCCAGCCGCAGGCCGCCCACCAGCCGGATGCTGTCGTTCTGGAAGCGCCCCTGCAGATAGGTCGCCAGCACATCCTCCTTGGCGTCATAGGTCTCCGCGTTGGAGGCAAGGTCGGTGTCCAGCTGGTTCAGCTCCAGCCCCGCCGAATTGGCCTTCAACCACGTCCGCACGGCCTCCAGGTCAGGCACGGGCGCGATATCGGCCAGGCCATAGCTGGGCTGCCCGGCGACATCGGCCAGCGTGAAGCTGCCGTCGAAACCGTCATAGACGTCATACTGGAAGGCCTGCCGCTTTTCCCGCAGCCGAGCCTTGCCGCCCCACTTCAGCTCGAAGTCGCCATTCGCCAGCGCAAAGCTGCGGGCGATGTCCGTCTTGAAGCCCCATTCCTTGTCGACGGCATCCTCGTAGGTCGTCTGCTCCAGCAGGGTGAAGCTGTAGTTCGCGGGGTTCAGGAACGCCGCTTCGCCCTGCGTGATGGTGAAGCCGGGGCGCTGCCAATCGGCAAAGTCGAAGTCCACGCCCAGCCTGCCCGGGCCCGACGCGCGATAGCGGAAACGCATCGGATCAATGGAGCCGTCTTCCTTCTGCTCGGCGCGCGACCAGCTGGCGGAATAGTCCAGCGTCCACGGCCCCACCTCGGTGCGGCCGCCGCCCACGATGGAGGTGGTCGTCTGCCACTCGCGCCGGTCCTTGATGTCGCGGCGCACCTCGATCCGGCCGTCGGCCGAATCGAAGCTGAAGCCGTCGGCGCTGCCGGACGCCGGCTCGATGTCGGGTTTGAACACCAGCCGGGTGCGCAGTTCGGTGTCGTCGAACTTGGAATAGAGCCCGCGCAGATAGAGGGTGGTGGTATCGGCCGGCCGCCAGTCCAGGCTGACATTGCCGCCCCAGCGCACCCGTTCCACGTCATAGTCGCGGTATTCGATGGTCTCGGCATAATCCAGCCCGCTGTCCTCGCCCGTCGTCCAGTCCGCTGCCTCGATATTGTCGGTGGAGAATTTCCGCCGGTTCCAGGAAAAGCCGCCCGAAACGCCGAAATCCTCGGTCAGCCGCTGGGCGAAGTTCATGCCGATCTTGGGCGACCATTTTTCAGACAGCTGGTTGTAGCCGCCTTCCACGCTGGCGCTGACGAACCCCTTTTCGCGATCGAACGCCGAGGTGGTGGTGATCTCGATGGAGCCGCCGATGGTGTCGCCGTCCATGTCCGGCGTCAGCGATTTGCGGATTTCGATCGATTCCACCAGCTCGGAGGGGATCACGTCCAGCGCAACAGCCCGCTCGTCACCGCCGGTGGCCGGCACCCGCGCCCCGTTGATGGAGGTGGAATTGAGGTTCGGATCCAGCCCGCGAACCGCCACGAACCGCCCTTCGCCCTGATCGTTCAGCACGTTGATGCCCGGCGCGCGACGAAGCGATTCCGCCACATTCTGGTCGGGAAACTGGCCGATGGCGTCGCGGGTCAGCACCGTCACCACGGTATCGGCCGCGCGCTGGCGGCTGATGGCGGACAGCATGTTGGCTTGCTGTCCCACCACCAGGATCGTCTCGATCTCGGTGCCGGCCGGCGCCAGCGCGAAGTTCAGCTGCATCGTGCCTTCGGCGCCGACGGTCACCGTCTGCACCTGTTGCCCCGCGCCGGCGAACGTCGCCACCACTTCGTGCGTGCCGGCCGGCAGCCCGGTGAAGCGGTAGCGGCCCGCCGCGTCGGCGTTCGTCACGCGGCCAAGTGCTGGAATGCGCACCTCCGCGCCCTGCAGCACGCGCACGCCGCTGGAATCGGCAACGGTTCCCACGACTGTGCTGGCGATGGCGGGGGCGGCAATGGCAGACGACAACAGCAAGGTGGTCAGCAGGCGAACGTTCACGGGGCGCAACCTTTCGGGGGAGGAAACGGAATGCGCCCCCGTGCCGCCTTTCCATGACAGTTGCCCGACACTGATGTTTCACTTGAAATACAGTTGGATGTCAGTTCGATGGCGCGACAAATTCGCCACTATGCCTGCCGGTTCCGCCGCCAGCCCCGCGATTAACCGGATCAACTGTCGGCCGTCTTTACAACTGACCGGCACAGACTTCCCGGCGATTCATTCAACTAATTGATTCAAATTCAGAATAGTCGAAACTGGCAATTGGCATGAAGATTGCTTGTTTCTTCCAGAGGTCGGCCGAAGCCGATCCTGACAACCAGGGGCCCCGAACGGGGCCTGAAATTGGGGCAGGAGCCTATGATGCGCAATCTTATCCTCGCGGCAGCAGTCGCACTCGGGACGGCCACGGCCGCCCAGGCCGCCATCCCGCTCTATCCGACGCCCGGCGTGGTCAACGCCTCGGATTATGCGTTCACCGCCGCTGCGGATGGCGACATCGTCGCCTATTTCGCGGGCCATTCGGCCGGCTACACCAACTGGCTCCGGCTGGAAGTGAACGGCGTGGACACCGGCCTTGAAGGGCTGAACAACCAGACCAGCGCGCTGGGCCAGTCGTTCAACTTCGGTCCGGTCAGCGCCGGCGACGCGCTGGTGTTCAAGATCCGCGTCGTGAATACGGGTGACAATTTCTACTCGCAGCGCAGCCAGAACGCCGACGGCATCACCCATGTCTTTTCCGCCAACTATGGTGGCGGTGACTGGGGCATTCCGGCGGGCGTGTATGTCGGCTTCGAAGACCTCTATGGCGGCGGCGACCTTGATTATGATGATCTCCGCTTCGTGTTCACCAATGTCGGCGGCGGTGAAGTCGGCGGCATTCCCGAACCCGCCACCTGGGCGATGCTGATCACCGGCTTCGGCCTGGTCGGCTTCGCGGCCCGCCGCCGCAAGGCCCGCGTGACGGCCTGATCCACGGCGACTGACGAACAGGAAAGGCCCTCCTTCCTTCGGGAAGGGGGGCCTTTTTTCATGCGCGGGGCACAGACCTGTGCGCCGCCAACGAATGGAATTCTCGACGAGGCCGAGACGCCGAGCGGGCACAGCCGAAAGCGACCGCGATGCGGTCAACGGATCGAACCCTCGATCATTTCAAGAAACTGGTGTGGGCGGAGCCGAAGGCGACCGCGCAGCGGCAACGGATCGAAACCCCGACGGTTCAGAAACTGGAGCGGGCGAAGGGATTCGAACCCTCGACTTCAACCTTGGCAAGGTTGCGCTCTACCCCTGAGCTACGCCCGCATCCATGGCATCTGGCAGGGCTGCATTCGGCCGCCCTGCCGGGGTGAGGGCGCGCTCTAGCCGAGCATCGGCGCATGCGCAAGCCCCTTCCATAATCCTTTTTTCGCACCCATATGAACGGCCGACACCGACAAGCCGGAGCATCGCCTTGGCCAGCCTTTCCCCCCCGAACAGCCCGCTGGGCGGATTGTCCGCCGACGACCGCGCCGCGATCGACGCCTTCCGCCGCGATGTGCTGGAAGCCTCGCTGACATCTGTCGTGCTGGTGCGCTTCACGGCGGACTGGTGCGGCCCCTGCAAGCAGCTGGCCCCCGTGATCGAAAAGGCTGTCGCCGAATCCGGGCAGGGCCGGGTGAAGCAGGTGACTGTCGATATCGACCGCCAGCGCCTGATCGCGGACCAGTTCCGCATCCAGTCCGTCCCCACCGTCTATGCCTTTGTCGGCGGCCAGCCCGTCGACGGCTTCGTCGGCGCGAAATCCGAACGCGAGGTGAAGGCCTGGATCGACAAGCTGCTGACCGCCCTGCCCCCGACGGACGAGGAGGTCTCGCTCGACGCCCTTGTGGAGGCCGCCAACGCCCTGCTGGCGGGCGGAGAGGCCGAACAGGCCGCCCAGGCCTTCGCCGCGCTGGCGCAGGAAGCGCCCGACCGGGCCGACATCCTCGCCGGCTATGCCCGCGCTCTCCTCGCGCTTGGGGAAGTGGAGGGCGCCGCCGAAGTCCTCGCCACCATCCCGGCAGACAGCAAGGATCAGGCCGTCGTGCAGGCCCGCGCCGCGCTCGATCTTGCGAAATCCGCGGTGCCCAGCGCCGAACTCGCCGCGTTCGAGGCCCGGATCGCCGCCGACCCGGCCGACCATCAGGCCCGGCTCGATCTGGCGAGCGCCCTGTTCGCGGCCGGGCAGCGCGATGCGGCCGCCGATCAGCTGCTGGCCGCAATCGCTGCCGACCGGGACTGGAACGAGGGCGCCGCCCGCGCCCAGCTGCTGAAGCTGATCGAGGCGGTCGGCTTCGGCGATGCCTGGTCGGTCGGCATCCGTCGGCGGCTCAGCCAGATCCTCTTCGCCTGATGAGCCTTCAGCCACCCGCGAGCATCGCAGACCTGCCCCGGCAGGTCCGGCTGTTCCCGCTGGGTGGCGCCATCCTGCTGCCGCGCGCCGTGATGCCGCTGAATATCTTCGAGCCGCGCTATCTGGCCATGGTGCGCGACGCGATGGCAGATGATCATATGATCGCCATGATCCAGCCGCGCGACGAAAAGGCGAAGCCGGCGCTCTATGACATCGGCGCGCTGGGCAAGATCACCCAGTACAGCGAGACGGGTGACGGTCGTTTCCTGATTTCGCTCACCGGACTCGCCCGCTTCCGCCTGCTGGAGGAACTGCCCGCCACGACCCCCTACCGGCAGGCCCGCGTGGATTATGCGCCGTTCGAGGCGGATTGGGGGCCGGCCGAGCCGCTCGCCCCGGTGGCGCGCGCCCATCTCGAATCCACGTTGAAGGCCTATCTGGAGGCGCAGGGCCTGTCTGCGGACTGGGATGCCGTGAAATCCGCGGACGACGAAAGCCTCACCAACACGCTCAGCACCGTCTGCCCCTTCACGGAGGCAGAGCGGCAGGCGCTGCTGGAATCCGGCTCGCTTCCGGCCCGGGCCGACACGCTGACGACGCTGATGCAGTTTGCGAGCGGCGGAGAGATCGGCCGCAGCTAGGCCGGGATCGGCGCCTCAGCCAAGCTCCCCGCGCAGCAGGGGCGGCAGGTCGCCCGCCTCCCCCCGCGCGATCTTCATGAATGCCCGGCGCAGCGGCGGAATCCGGTTCACCATGCCCAGCCCTGTCGCCCGGATCGCGGTCGCCGTGCGCCCCCGGACGCCGAACAGCCGCACCAGCCCATCCGTCGCGATCGCCGTCGCGGCATTGTCGCTCCGCCGCCAGCGTTCATAGCGGCGGGCGACATCGGGATGGCCCAGATCCAGCCCCAGCCGCGCGCTGTCGGACAGCACTTCGGCCAGTGCCGCCACATCGCGCAGGCCCATGTTCAGCCCCTGACCAGCGATCGGGTGGATGCCATGCGCGGCATCACCCACCAGGATCAGCCGGTTCGCCCAATAGCGTTCGGCATGCTGCAGGTTCAGCGGGAAGGATTGCACCGGCGCGATCAGCTCCAGCTTCCCCAGGAAGCTGCCCATCTTCTTTTCCGCCTCATGCGCGATGGCGCGGGCCGACAGTGCCTTCAGCCCTTCAGCATCCTTGCGCCGCACCGTCCACACCAGAGCGGACCGGTGGCGACCATCCTGCAGGTCCGTCATCGGCAGCTGCGCGAACGGCCCATCGGCATAGAACAGCTCGGACGCCACATGGTTGTGCGGCTTTTCATGCGCCAGCATCGTCACGATCGCGGTCGCGTCATATTGCCAGGTCGCAAGCCGGATGCCCGCCTGTTGTCGCAGCTGCGATCCGCGCCCGTCGCAGGCCAGGATCACCGGCGCCGTCAGCACCCGGCCATCGGCCAGCGTCACGGTCGCCCTGTCGGCGCCGCGGTCCGTTCGCGCGATGCTGGCAGGCGCGAACAGCCGGATGCCCGGCATCGCGCGCAGCTTGGCCAGCAGCACGCCGCGCAGCGCCCGGTTTTCCAGCATGATGCCCAAGGGCTCGGCCGGCTCCGCCTCGGCTGAATCGAAATGCAGGAAGCGTGGGTCAAGCCCGTCGGTCACCCGGATGGCATTGATCGGGCAGCCCTGGGTATCCAGCAGATCCCCGAACCCCAGCGCCCGCAGCATCCGCGCCGTGGAGGAAGCGATGGCGGACGCCCGGCCGTCGAACTCGGGCGCCATATGCGCATCCGGATCCGCCCGCTCGATCACCGCGACGGACAGGTCATGCGCTGCCAGCGCAATCGCCAAAGTCTGGCCCACAAGGCCGCCCCCGACCAGGATGCAATCGAACCGCTCAACGCCAGATGTCTCAGCCATGCCACCTGATAGCGCAGCCCGCCCGACGCCCCAACCCCCAGCTTGTCGCACCCGAATTGCCCGTTTTCAAGGCAGTTGTCACAAACACGCAAACTGCTGCTGTTTTTTTGGGCAAATCGTTGCACCAGATTCTCGGCAACCCTCTGCAGCGCAGTTGGCACGGCTCTTGAATGTAGAAGTGTGGGTGCCTTCGGGCTCCTGTGCTCGCTTCGGGACTTTTCAAAGTCCTCCCCTTTACCGGCCCGGAACTCCCCATGGTTCCGGGCCGCTTTTATGCCGCGCGGCGACGCCGCTGCGTGGCGGCCCCGCCACAACCGTCGCACAAACCGGGAACAGACTCTTGACCGGGGGAGTCTCCCGCAGGCAGAATCCCGCGCATATGCGCTGCAGCACCGCCGCGCGGGAGTTTCGACCTTGGCGACCAGCTACCAATCGCTGATGGATGCCGCCCCCTGGCGGCGGCCGGGATCCGGCGGCGGGCCAAGCCTGGCCGAACGGCTCCGGGCGCTGGGCCGCGCCACGCTGCGCATCCTCGCCGGGCTTGCCGTGCTGTCGCTGGGCCTGCTGTTGGCGGCGGCCCTTCTCAGCCATGATC
>NZ_JAYRCW010000090.1:0-10254 GCF_041909755.1 Sandaracinobacter sp. | reverse complement strand
ATGGCACCATGCCCGATGACGAGACGCTGAAGCTGTTCCGCTCGTCGGGGGCCTATTATGTGCCGACGCTCAGCACCATCAACGGCTATAAGGAGCGGCTGGCGAAGGACCCGAACGCCTATCCGCCCGCCGTGCTGGAAAAGGTGAAGTGGCGGCTGGAAATCACCGGCAAGGCGCTGGAAAAGGCGGTGCCCGCCGGCGTGCGCATCGCCTTTGGCACGGACGCGGGCGTTTCGAAGCACGGCCGTAACGCCGACGAGTTCGAGCTGATGGTGCAGCACGGGATGACGCCGGCCACCGCGATCGTGGCGGCCACGACGAACGCGGCGGACCTGTTGGGCGTGAAGGACATCGGCGCGCTGAAGCCGGGATATCATGCCGACATCATCGCGGTCGCGGGCGATCCGCTGGCCGATGTGACCGTGCTGAAGAGTGTGGGCTTCGTGATGAAGGGCGGGGCCGTCGTGAAGGGCAACTGACGCCCCCACTTTCCCTTCGCGCTTGCAGCAATAATCCGCTAGGCGCGCGGGCGTCATGCTCAACATCAACGGAATCACCGTGCGCCTTGGCGGGCGCACCATCATCGACCGGGCGACGGCTGCGTTGCCGGGGAAGAGCCGCATCGGGCTGATCGGGCGGAACGGCGCGGGCAAATCCACGCTGATGAAGGTGATGATGGGGCATATCGAGCCGGACGAGGGCCGGCTGGACATGCCGCGCGGCACGCGCATCGGCTATATCGCGCAGGAAGCGCCCGACGGGGCGACGACGCCTGTCGAGCTGGTGCTGGCCGCCGACACGGAGCGGGCCGAGCTGCTGGCCGAAAGCGAGACCTGCGAGGACATGGACCGCTTTGGCGAGATCCACGAGCGGCTGATGGCGATCGACGCCTATGCGGCGCCGTCGCGGGCGGCGCGGATCCTGGTGGGCCTGGGGTTTGACGAGGAGATGCAGAACCGGCCGCTGTCCACCTATTCCGGCGGCTGGAAGATGCGCGCGGCGCTGGCGGCGCTGCTGTTTTCCGAGCCCGACCTGCTGTTGCTGGACGAGCCTTCGAACCACCTCGACCTTGAAGCGACGATGTGGCTGGAAAATTTCCTGAAGGCCTATCCGGCGATGATGGTGGTGATCAGCCACGAGCGCGACCTGTTGAACAATGTGGTCGACCAGATCCTGCATCTGGAGGGCGGCAAGGCGACGCTCTACACGGGCGGATACGACAGCTTCGAGCGGCAGCGGGCCGAACGGCTGGCGCAGCAGGCAGCCGCCAAGGCCGCGCAGGATGCGCAGCGGGCGAAGCTGCAGGATTACATCGCCCGCAACTCCGCCCGCGCCTCTACGGCGAAGCAGGCGCAGTCGCGGCAGAAGGCGCTGGCGAAGATGCAGCCCATCGCGGCGGTGGTGGAAGACCCGACGCTGAGCTTCGACTTCCCGTCGCCGGACGAGCTGAAGCCGCCGATGATCACGACGGACGGCGCGGCGGTCGGCTATGAGCCGGGCAAGCCCATCCTTTCGAAGCTGAACGTGCGGATCGACCCGGACGAGCGGCTGGCGCTGCTGGGCCGAAACGGCAACGGCAAGACGACGCTGGCGCGGCTGCTGGCCGGGCAGTTGAAGCCGATGGACGGCGAGCTGCACGCGCCGGGCAAGCTGAAGGTGGGCTATTTCACCCAGTATCAGGTGGAGGAGCTGGACGGCGCCGACACGCCGCTGGAGCATATGACGCGGGCGATGCAGGGCCTGTCGCCCGGCGCGGTGCGCGCGCAACTGGGGCGGTTCGGCTTTTCCGGGCCGCGCGCCACGCAGAAGGTGGGCGAGATGTCTGGCGGGGAGCGCGCGCGGCTGGCGCTGGCGCTGATCACGCGGGATGCGCCGCACCTGCTGATCCTGGACGAGCCGACAAACCACCTGGATGTCGACACGCGCGAGGCGCTGGTTCAGGCGCTGAACGGCTTTGGCGGCGCGGTGGTGCTGGTGAGCCACGACCGGCACATGCTGGAACTGGCGGCGGACCGGCTGCTGCTGGTGGACAGCGGCACCGCGAAGGAGTTCGCCGGATCGCTGGACGACTATACCGACTTCATCCTGGGCCGGAAGCCGAAGGGGGCGGAGAAGCCGAAGCAGCCGAGCGCCCCGCCGCCGAAGCAGGCGCAGAAGAAGCAGAAGGGCGGCTTCCGCTTCTAGGCGGGCGGTGCGGTCAGAGGATGCTGGCGATCTGCCCCAGAAGCGGCCGGTCGGCGGGCGGCATGTCCAGCCGGAACAGGCCGTTCACCGGCACCCATTGCATGCGCTGGCCCTCGCGCGGCACCGGCGTGCCGCGCCAGCGCCGGATGGCGAAGGCCAGCAGCACCAGATTCACCGTTTCATAGGCGTGGGAGGCGAAGCCGCACGGCGACAGGCAGGCGGTCGTCGTCTCGATCCCCAGCTCTTCCTCCAGCTCGCGCACGAGGGCGGCTTCCGGGCTTTCCAGCGGCTCCACCTTGCCGCCGGGAAATTCCCACAGCCCGGCCATGTCCTTGCCGGCGGGGCGATCGGTGACCAGCACCTGATTTTCGCCGTTCAGCAGCACCGCGCAGGACACCGTGAGCAGCGGCAGCGCGCGGGGCGGACGGCCGCCGGGGCAGTCCGCGAACTCAGCCGACAATGATCTTCAGCTCCTCGCCGGGTTGCAGGGGGCGGTTCGGCAGGCCGTTGAGCGCCTGGAAGCTCTGCACCCGGTTGTAGGGCGGGGCCATGCGGCGGGCGAGCGTGTCGGCGGTTTCGCCGGGCTTCACCGTGACCACGTCGATGCGGCGGGCGCGCGCGGCGGCGGCGGCTTCCTCTGCCGACATCCGCCGGAACGAGGAGATGAGCCCCTGGAACTGGCTGCCGCGCCCGGCCGGGGCCAGGGTGCGGATCACATAGACATCCTGCGGCCCGGCGCGGAACACATGCACGCCCACGTCCACCGGGCCCTGCCGGCTGGACAGGCGCGCTTCGGACAGACCCGCCTGGAAGCCGTTCACCTGCCGCTCGGCATAGCTGGCCTGCGGCACCCGGCCGGCCACCTGCTGCCACACCTGCTGCGCCACGCTTTCCAGCGACTGGCCCGGCTGCACCTTGGCGCCCGCGAAGACGAACTGCGCGCCATCCTGCCCGCGCCCGGCGACCGCCTGCGGGCTGTTCTGCAGCTGAAAGCCCTGTGGCGCGTCGAAGGCGAGCCGGAGCGAGGCATGGCGGAAGCTGGAGCCGGTGATGATGCCCTGTTCGGCGGCGTCGCCGAAGGTCATGCCGTCGATCGCGGCCAGATAGGCTTCGCGGTTGAGAAGGCCTGTCCGGCCGGTTTCCGCCGCCTGCTTCGCCACGCGCTGCACCCGCTCTGCCGTGACGGGGTGGGTGGAAAAGACCGAGGCGAGGCCGTTGCGCTCCATCGACTGGCGGCCTTCAACGGCGGCCACCCGGTCCAGCGCCTGCAGCATGGTGGCGGCCGCGCGCGGATCATAGCCCGCCGAAATGGCATAGCGCATGCCCAGCGTGTCGGCCTGGTTTTCCTGGCTGCGGGAAAAGCCCGCCACCCAGGCGCCCGCGCCATAGTTGGCGAGTTCGGCCGCCTGCCCACCCAGCAGCACGGCCGCCGCGATCGAGCCAAGCGCGCCGATGGTGGCGCGGCTGTTGCGCTTGTCGCTGTGGCGCGCGGCGACATGCCCGGCCTCGTGCCCCAGAACCGACGCCAGCTCCGCCTCGTTGTTGATCATCGCGAGCAGGCCGCGTGTGATGTAGATATAGCCGCCGGGCGTCGCCATCGCGTTGGGCACGGGCGAGTTCAGCACCGTCACCTTCCAGTCCCCGGCGGTGGAGCCGGGTACGGACGCCATGCCGATCCGCGTGCCGACGCGGCGCACATAATCCGCCAGCGGGCCTTCCACCGTGCCGCCGAACTCGGCCACGATCTGCTTGTAGCCCTCGGCCCCGATCTGCCGGTCCTTCTGCGAAAGGCCGGTGAGCGCGGCGCCGGATTGCGCGGGCGCGGCCGCCGGGGCGGCTGCAACCGCCAGCAGCGCCGCGGCGAGCGCGGCGCGGGCGGTGGTGGCAATGCTGCGCAGCATTTCAGGTGCGCTCCTCGTTCAGGCGGCCCGGGCGAAGGCCAGGAACTTGGCGCGCCGGTCAGCCTTCAGCTCGGCCGGGGACATCGCCCCCAGGCCGTCGAGCGCGGCGTCGATCGAATCGCCCAGCCGGGCGATGGCGTCGGCGGGCGCGCGGTGCGCGCCGCCCACAGGCTCGGGTACGATGGCGTCGATCACGTCCAGGCCCTTCAGGTCCTGCGCGGAAATCCGCATGGCCACGGCGGCTTCGGCGGCCTTGGCGGAATCCCGCCACAGGATGGAGGCGCAGCCTTCCGGCGAGATGACGGCATAGACCGAATGTTCGAACATCAGCACCCGGTTGGCGGCTGCCAGCGCCACCGCGCCGCCGGATCCGCCCTCGCCGATGATCACCGACACCATCGGCACCTCGACGTTCAGGCAGGCTTCCGTCGCCCGGGCGATGGCCTCGGCCTGGCCGCGTTCCTCGGCGTCGATGCCGGGATAGGCGCCGGGGGTGTCCACCAGAGTCACGATGGGCAGGCCGAAGCGGCTGGCCATGTCCATCAGCCGGGCGGCCTTGCGATAGCCTTCGGGCTTGGCCATGCCGAAGTTGCGCTTCACCCGGCTCTGCGTGTCGTGGCCCTTTTCATGGCCGATCAGCATCACCGCACGGCCCCGGAAGCGCGCGGGGCCGCCCAGGATCGCCACATCGTCGGCGAACTTGCGGTCGCCGGCCAGCGGGGTCCATTCCTCGAACAGCTGGTCCACGATGCCCAGGAAGCGCGGGCGATCCGGGTGGCGGGCCACCAGCGTCTTCTGCCAGGGGGTGAGCGACCTGTAGAGGTCGGCGAGCAGGCGGCCGCGCTTCGCCTCGGCCTTGTGCCGTTCGGGCGTGCGCGTCGGATCTGCGGCAAGCTCTGCGATCTGCGCATCCAGCGCGGCGATCGGCTTTTCGAATTCCAGGGGCTGAACCATGAACCTCCAGTTGGTCAGACGCGGCGATAAATCAAGCGCCACACATCATGGCCCAGCGCGCGGGCCTTTTCGGCGAAGCGCGTATCGGGCCAGTCGGCCGGAATCCGCTGCCAGTCCGCCGGCGTTTCCGCCGTCCATTCGAAACGGGGTTCGGCCTGCATCACTGTCAGCACATGGCGCATATAGCCGACATGATCTGTCGCGATCCTGAATTCGCCGCCCGGCTTCAGCTTGGCGGCGACCAGCGACAGCGGGCCGGGATTCACGAAGCGCCGCTTGGCGTGACGCGCCTTGGGCCAGGGATCGGGGTGCAGCAGGTAGAGCGCCTCCAGGCTGGCATCCGGCAGGCGTTCCAGCACGTCGATCGCATCGCCCCGGTGAATGCGGAGGTTGGAAAGGCCGCGCGCCTCCACCTCTGCCAGCAGGCCGGCCACGCCGTTCAGATAGGGTTCCGCGCCGATGAAGCCCCGGTCCGGCCGCAGCGCGGCCTGGAAGGCCAGATGCTCGCCCTTGCCGAACCCCACTTCGAACACCAGCGACCGGTCATCACCGAACAGGCGCGCGGCCGAAAGCGGCCCGTCCTCCGGCACGGTCAGCGACGGCAGCAGCTCGTCAACCAGGCGCTGGGCGTTGGCGCGAAGCGGATGGCCCTGCGCCCGGCCATAGAGGCGGCGGATGGAAAGGGGATCGGAGGTCGTCACGCGGCGCTCCTTAGCAGCTTCGCGGGGTGACGTCGCAAGCCCTGACGCGGCACGAAGGGGGGGCAAGCAAGGATGACCGGATGACAGCCGACCACCGGCGGGCACAGCCCGCCCCCGATTACCGCGACATGATCGTGAACATTCCCGCCTGCCTGACGATGGGGCTGGCGGATGGCGGGCCGCGCGGGCTGCCCGGCTGCCGCATGGATGGCCGGCTGCCCGCCGCCTGCGGGGCGGACGGTCGGCTGAGCCGGGGCGCGGCGCTGATCCTGGCCGATCAGGCGCTGGCGCGCGGGGTCTATGCGGCGCTGGACGACCTGTCGGCCATGATGACGCTGGACCTGCGGCTGGACTGGCACGGCGCGATGCCGGCCGCAGCCGAGGTGGCGTTCGGCACGGCGCGGGCCGTGAAGGAAGGCGCGCTGTGTTTCGTGGAAGGGGTGCTGACGGCGGACGGGCGGGAGGTCGCCTCCGGCTCCGCGCGGTTCCTGGTGGGCGCGATGCCGGGCGGGCGCACCACCGACCGGCCGACCGGGTCGCTGGGGTTGAAACCGTCGACAGCCGCAGACTTCGAGACGCTGATGGCGCTGAAGCCCGATGGCGACGGCTGGCTGGTGATGCCCGAACCGGCGCTGGTGGGGGCGCGGGCGGTGCCCGCCTATCATGGCGGCTTCGTCGCCGCGACGCTGGACGCCGCCTGCGCGCGGCTGGCGGACGGGCATCGGGCCGTCGATTTCGAGATCCGGTACCTGCGGCCCGCACGCGCCGACCTGCCGATGCGGGTGGCGGCGCGCGCCGTGCGCGCCGGGCAGATGGCGAGCGTGCTGGAAGCCGAGGCGCGGCAGGGCGAAACGCTGGTGGCGACTGCGCGGGCGCTGTTTTCCGGCGTGCTGACCGAACAGGGCGAGGTGCATCGCTTCGGCTGACCGCTGATTGCGGCCCGTTCGATCATAGTGATGGGGTTTCACGATTGGACAGGCCGAAACCATGGTGCAAACTTCCTGTGGGAGAGTCGAAACGCACAAGAGCCAGGAGGATGTCCGATGAACGCCGAGACCAAATGCCCGATGGGGAGCAAGGTGAGCCGGACCGCGCTTGTGCGCGGCATGACCAACAGCATGTGGTGGCCGGACCGGCTGGATCTTTCGATCCTGAACCAGAATTCGCCGCTGATCGATCCGATGGGCCCCGATTTCGACTATGCCGCCGAATTCGCGAAACTGGACCTCAAGGCGGTGAAGGCCGACATCTTCGCGCTGATGACCGATTCGCAGGACTGGTGGCCTGCCGACTGGGGCCATTACGGCCCGCTGTTCATCCGCATGGCCTGGCACAGCGCCGGCACCTATCGCATTTCTGACGGCCGCGGCGGCGGCGGGGCCGGCACGCAGCGCTTCGCGCCGCTGAACGCCTGGCCGGACAATGTGAACCTGGACAAGGCGCGCCTGCTGCTGTGGCCGGTGAAGCAGAAATATGGCCGGGCGCTGTCCTGGGCGGATCTGCTGATCCTGACGGGCAATTGCGCGCTGGAATCCATGGGGCTTGAAACCGTGGGCTTCGGCGGCGGGCGGGCCGATGTGTGGCAGCCGGAAAACGACATCTACTGGGGCCCGGAAGGCACATGGCTGGCCGACGAACGCTACAGCGGCGACCGCGATCTGGAAAACCCGCTGGGTGCGGTGCAGATGGGCCTGATCTATGTGAACCCCGAAGGCCCCAACGGCAATCCGGACCCGGTCGCCGCCGCGCGCGACATCCGCGAGACCTTTGCCCGAATGGCGATGGACGACGAGGAGACGGTGGCGCTGATCGCGGGCGGCCACACCTTCGGCAAATGCCATGGCGCGGGCGACGCGGCGCTGGTGGGCGCGGACCCGGAAGCCGCGCCGATCGAGGCGCTGGGGCTGGGCTGGGCCAGCACCCATGGCAGTGGCAAGGGCGCGGACGCCATCACCAGCGGCCTTGAAGTGATCTGGACGCAGACGCCGACGAAATGGAGCAACCATTTCTTCGACAATCTCTTCAAATATGAGTGGGTGCTGACGAAGAGCCCGGCCGGCGCGCACCAG
Source organism: Sandaracinobacter sp. (assembly GCF_041909755.1). Classification (NCBI taxonomy): domain Bacteria; kingdom Pseudomonadati; phylum Pseudomonadota; class Alphaproteobacteria; order Sphingomonadales; family Sphingosinicellaceae; genus Sandaracinobacter; species Sandaracinobacter sp. Next base: position 2,445 of record NZ_JAYRCW010000090.1, on the reverse strand, counting down.
TGGGAGGCGAAGGATGCCCCCGCGGACATTCCCGATCCCTTTGTGCCGGGGAAATTCCGCAAGCCGACCATGCTGACGACCGACCTGTCGCTGCGGATGGACCCGGCCTATGAGAAGATTTCCCGCCGCTTCCACCAGAATCCGGACCAGTTCGCCAAGGCGTTTGCCGAGGCCTGGTACAAGCTGACCCACCGCGACATGGGGCCGCTGAGCCGCTATGTCGGGCCGGAAGTGCCCACGCAGGCGCGCATCTGGCAGGATCCGGTGCCGCCGGTTGATCACCCGCTGGTGACACCGGGCGACGTCGCGGCGCTGAAGGCGGAGATCCTGGCGTCCGGGCTGGCGGTGCCGCAGCTGGTGAAGGCGGCCTGGGCGTCGGCCTCCACCTTCCGCGGATCCGACAAGCGCGGCGGCGCGAACGGGGCGCGGGTGCGGCTGGCGCCGCAGAAGGACTGGGCCGTGAACGAGCCGGCCGAACTGGCGGCGACGCTGGCGAAGCTGGAGACGATCCGGGCCGGGTTCAACGCGAAGGCGCCCGGCGGCCGGAAGATCTCGCTGGCGGACATGATCGTGCTGGGCGGGGCGGCCGCCGTGGAAGAAGCGGCGAAGCGCGGCGGGTTCGACCTGTCGGTGCCGTTCCACCCCGGCCGCACCGACGCGACGGCCGCGCAGACCGATGCCGACAGCTTCGCCGTGCTGGAGCCGAAGGCCGACGCCTTCCGCAACTATGCCGAGGGCACGCCCGCTCGTCCGCTGGAGGAGATGATGGTCGACAGGGCGCAGCTGCTGACGCTGACGGCGCCGGAAATGGCGGCGCTGGTGGGCGGGCTGCGCGTGCTGGGCGCCAACCATGGCGGGTCGCGGCACGGGCAGTTCACGGATCGGGTCGGCACGCTGTCGAACGACTTCTTCGTGAACCTGCTGGGCTCCAGCTTCAGCCACAGCTGGGCGCCTGCGGGCGACGGCAGCTATGTCGCGAAGGATCGCAAGACCGGGCAGGCGCAATGGACGGCGACGCGGGTGGACCTGGTGTTCGCCTCCAACGCCGAGCTGCGGGCCGTTGCGGAAACCTATGCGACCGCCGATGCTGCGCAGCATTTCGCCTCTGCCTTCGTGAAGGCCTGGGCGAAGGTGATGGACGCCGACCGCTTCGATCTCGGCTGAGATCGGGCGAACTGGTTTCGGGCCGGGCGGCGGTGTGTCCCCTAGCGGGGGAGCGCCGCCGCCCAATCCGCGCCGGCCCTTTGCACCAGCGCCTTCAGCAGCGCCGCCTGCCGCTGCCAGGCCGCGACGGCGGCGGGCGTGGCCCCGCCAAGGGCGCAGGCGGTTTCCACCGTCAGGTCGATGAACAGGTCGTACTCGGCATCGGCGAGCGCGCCATAGGCCCGGTGCAGATCCACCAGATCGGCGATGTGCGGCCACACCCAATGCGCCTCTGTCGCCAGCCCATGCAGCAGCTGCAGCGTTTCGTCGGCCATTCGCCGGGAGCTTGCATCGAAGGCGAGAAAGGCTGGCCGGCGCGCGGGATAGGCCGTGAAGAAGCGATCGAACAGCATCAGCCGGAATGCATCCTCCTGGCCGGCGAGCGCCAGCAGCCCATCCTCGATCAGGTCGGCGTCGCCTGTCATGCTGCACTCCTCCTCCGGCGGACCGGCTTTCCCGGCGGGCCCGGCCTCAGTCCGGATCGATGATATGATTCTCGAGATCGGCGCTCGCGTCCACTTCGGAAATCGTCCAGCCCCGAACCGATGCACCCACCTCGTGCACCGCTTCCCGGTCGCCGCTGATCAGATAGTGCCAGGCGGGGAGGGGCCGGCCCTCGTCCACCCGGCGATAGGCGCAGGTGCCGGGCAGCCAGTCCAGCTGGCCCACAAGTTCCGGGCGCAGCTGCACGCAATCCGGCACGAAGGCGCGGCGGTTGCGGTAATCGGAACAGCGGCCGGTTTCCCGGTTCAGCAGCCGGCAGGCGACATTGGTGCGATAGATGCGCCCGTTTTCCTCGTCCTCCAGCTTGTGCAGGCAGCATTTGCCGCAGCCGTCGCACAGCGCCTCCCACTCCGCGCGGTTCAGCTGCCGCAGCGGATAACGTTCCCAGAAGCGGTCGCGCAGCCGGTCAGGCAATGAAGCGCTCCAGCATGGCGGCGATGCCTTCGGGCGTGGCCGTCGATCCCGCGACGAACTCCACCGGGCGGCCTTCCGGATCCATCAGGTAGATGATGGCGAGGTGATCGAAGGTGTAGGCGTCGGGCACGGCGCCCGGCACCTTGGCGGCATAGACGCGGAACGCCTTCAGCGCGGCATCGATCTGCGGGCGCGTGCCGGTGAGGCCGACGAGCCGGGGGTGGAACTGGTCCGTGAACTCGGCCAGCGCGGCCGGGGTGTCGCGCTCGGGATCGACGGTGACGAACAGCGGCTGCACTTTGGCGGCGGCGTCCGGGTGCTTCG